>JBNKDZ010000253.1:0-18708 GCA_050288525.1 Cyclobacteriaceae bacterium | reverse complement strand
CGTTCCTCTTGACGGAGGACTGCTCTACCTGCTTGGGGGAGGGATGATCCTGGGCATCCGGCAGATCAGGAAGAACAGAAAAAAGAAAAAACAGATTGATTAAATCTTTATAGCAAATTTCATTAGCTTCAATCATCTATACCATTGAAAAGAGGGGAACGTTTCTTAAGTTATATCCATGAATTCAGAGGTTTGGCGATCATCCTGATCGTTGCTTCTCATGTGTTTTACGGACTGATGGATGAAAATCCGGTGATCGGCTTTCTCAATGCTACCGTCCGGAATTCCACCGTGCTGTTCCTGTTTATCTCCGGCTACCTGTTTCAGCACCTTTCGGCAAAATATGAAACCGGGAAATACTACTGGCGCAAAGTAAAATATGTGATCGCCCCGTATGTTGTCGTCTCCATACCGATTATCGTTATGAATTTTATCGCATATTCTTCCAAAGGGGAAAATATGATGGAAACGATCGTAAATTTTGTTACTCACGGATTCGCATCACTGGCAAATGGCGGCCACCTTCTGCCATTCTGGTACATCCCGGTCATCGTGGTATTCTTTGCCCTGGCTCCGGTCATCATACAGATCGACAGGTATCCGAAATGGTATTACCTGTTGCCCATACTGATTACTATTTCATTTTTTGTGCCGAGGGATGAGTTGAACAACATCCCCAAAATGGTGGTACATTTCTTTTCGGTATATATCGCAGGGATGTTTATGAGCCATTATAAAGACAAGGTATTTGAGATTTCAAAAAAATATTGGGTGCTTTTTACAAGTATCAGCGTTGCGCTCTTTATTGCAGGTTATTTGCCTGAACAAGGATCCTTCTATTATTTTGGTCTACAATATCTGAAGAACCTTACGCTGTGCTGGTTGGTGCTGTATTGGTTCCAAAAAGCACAAAAATCAAACAAAATGCTCGAATTAACGGCTGAATACAGCTTTGGAATATACTTTCTGCATTTTCCGTTTTTAATGGTGTATAAAAAACTGATGGAGATGTTTGTGCCGGTATCGTTTAACGAGACTTCTTTGTTGTGGGTCCCGGTATTTCTTATCGGACTGGTGTTTTCTCTGACAGGAAGTATGGTCCTGATTGCCATAATTAAAAAGATATTCGGAAAGCATAGCCGGATTTTAATAGGAAGCTAATTATGAATAAAATCAAATCTTTGTTAAAGTCGATATTTCATTTTTCCTTTTCGGATAAAACGTTGGGAATGTTACAGTTCCTGGTAATTATCGTATTCAGTCTCATGCCGGTGTTGTTAAGTTATCCATACCGGGTGAACATTTATGTTACCTGGGAGGGCGCCTACCGGATGTATCTGGGGCAAATGCCATACTATGAATACGGGTTTCCGTTAGGCGTCGGTTTCTGGCTTACACCGTTTATATTCTTCAAAATATTCGGTCCCTATATGATCACCCTGGTGAAAGCTCAGGCGTTTCTTAACCTGGTATCTCTGCTTTCGATACGATCCATGTATAAGTGGCTAAGGGTCAATAATGCAAAGATCCTGCTGATCCTGCTACTGAATTGTATTTCCTTTGTGCTGATCAATTTCTGGCCCTGGTACAACCATACGGTATACGTCTTCCAGGTGATCTCCCTGAACCTGGTTGTGATACACATGTTCTCGGAACGAAACTGGCACAAATATCTGGCATTATTCGGAGCGGCATTCTTTGCAGCCCTGGCATTTTTTACCAAACAGGATGGCGGCGGATTTGCCATTATCCTTTCCGGAGCTCTGATCCTGTACAATACAATCGTCACAAAAAAGATATTACCGCTGATCCTGTTTGTGTTGTTTACGGTACTGGTCTTTCTGGCACATATCCTGCCATTTGTCTCAGGAGATTTCGGGTATTGGTTTAATCATGGTCAGCCTCCGCATTATTCAAGAGTAAATGCCTGGGATATCATAACTATGTTCTTTGAGCAATCCTTATGGATCAAGTTTTATCTTGTGATTGTTGTAATAATCACTGTCAACCTGTTCCGGAAGGGTAAAGAGGTGTTTTTCAACCGGAAGGATATGGTTTTCGTACTTGTTACGCTGGGCATCCTGTTGCAGGTGCTTGTTATCCAGGTTACGAGCTTTAGCCCGCCTACCGGAACGCTGTACTATCACACCTTTGCCATTGCCTTTATCCTTGCCTATGTCAATTTTAATGTGGATTTCAGGCGTTTAGTGGTATTGGTGCCTGCTATAATGCTGCTGTTTGTATGGTATTCCGAAAACTACTGGAAATATTCGGGAAGATTTTTATTCAAATACCTGCCCAAATCCCTGACCGAAAAACCAAATGAAGGGGTGTCGATAAACAGTTGGGAAGCCGAATCGGATTCGGTGGCTGTTCCCATTGTCTGGGTACCCTCCGAACTCGCGTCCCTAAAGAAAATCACCATTCCCGAAGATACAAAACGTGGGATTGACAACATCTTCGACCTCCCTGTGGTAAAACAATCGAAGGGAGAACTCAAGGTACTCAATATGACCGAACTTACCAGTCTGGCCCTGGACATCGGATTTGTGCCACCACATGACAAAGGACAGCCTTTGTTCTACCACAAAGGCGTATGCTTTTTTGACCGTGAAGTGGAATTCCTGTGCAATAAAGTCAAAAATGCCGAGTTCGACCTGATCCTTTTCGAGCGGATGGACTATGTCGACAACTTCTTCCCCTACGCCGTTCGTGACTGTGCCCTTGAGCACTACAAAAAAGTCGACGAATTCGAAGGCCCTACTGGTTATGGCAACCGGGTTGAAGTGTATATAAAAAAGGTTGAAGGTGATCTGGTTGAGGAGGCAGTGAAGGAATCAGAAGCAATTGAAGTGTCTTCAGAATCTAAAATCAAAACGGATACTGTGTCAGAACAGGATTTATAAGATTATAAGATGGGCAAGATTGGTTAATCTTAGTAATCTATAAATCCCGAAAATCCTGTTCAGACAATATAATCATCTGACATTCAATTTATAAGAACAAAACACAATAAAACCTGGTTTTATCAGTTGCATTTTCTGCAAAAGTTTACCTCAGGTTTAGTAATTTTTAATAATTAAATAATAATAATTCCTGTTATTATATTAAAAATCATATATTTTTGTGCTTACAAATGATTTAAACTTTTTTGATTTTTTAAAAAAAGAGGCATTGAGAGGATTTTGAAGGGTATAAGTCATAATCATTTTTAAAAAATTTTTAATAGTTCATTTTTTATTAAACCAACTCGTATGAATTATAAAATAAGATGCATTCTGATCTCACTGGTATTGGTATGTGTACACATTTCATTTTCAGCTTTTGCTAATTCAAATGATGATTTTGCCAATGCGATTACGATTAGCAATATCCACGACTATTGTTCTTCAAACGCACAATTTGACAACCTGACTGCAACGGCTGACGGCACACGTCCTTCAGGCTGGCAGAGCGGGCCAAAAAATAATGTGTGGTTTAAGTTTCAGGCAACTACTCCGGGAATAACCATTGAATTGAAATCGGGAGGTGTGTACGGAACCCTGAACAGTCCGCAACTAGCCCTGTATACTGCAGCTCAGGCTGAACTAAACAGCAATAATGTTTATAATAAGGAATGGATAAGTCTGAGTTATGATCAACTGACTGTAGGTGACTGGTACTACATCAATGTGGATGTGAATGATCCCTACAACACCAATAAAAAAGGAACTTTTACCCTTTGTCTGAATGATGAAGTCAGCAATGATTTTAAAGCCGGCGCAACCGAACTGACGAATCTGAATAACTGGAGCTCAGGAAATGCCGCCCTGACGAATGTGCATGGCACGCCCGATGGCACCAGACCTGCCGGTTGGGGAGATGGCCCGAAATATAATGTGTGGTATAAATTTCAGGCGACAACCTCTGCTATAAGTATTGATATTAAATCAGGAAATGAATTTGGGACCATGTACAGCCCGCAACTGGCTCTTTACGATGCTTCGGATAATCTGATCGACTCGAAAGAAAATTACTATGGATCTGAACTGTCTATGAATAACGATCAGCTGACACCGGGAGCATGGTATTTTATATGTATTGATGTTGACGACAAATACAACACAAACCGAAAACAAGGTACGTTTACCCTGTATGTGAGCGATTCAGTGAACAACGATCTCAGGACCGGGGCGATTGAATTAACAGATCTGAATAACTGGTGTTCAGCAAATGCTGCATTTACCAATGCATACGGTACTCCCGACGGCGCACGTCCTTCAGGCTGGCAAAGCGGTCCGAAGAATAATGTGTGGTTTAAGTTCCAGGCGACTACGCAGGAAGTGACTGTAGAGGTAAAATCAGGAGGTAACTATGGTACTCTGAACAGCCCTCAGCTTGCTCTGTATGACGATGCTCAGAATGAACTGAATAGTAATAATGTTTACAATAAAGAGTGGTTGAGCCTTAGCTATAATCAGTTGACAGTTGGAAGCTGGTACTACATCAATGTGGATGTAAACGATCCGTATAACACCAATATGCGAGGCTCCTTTACCTTGTGCATCAATGATAAAGCCAGTAACGACTTTAAAGAAGGGGCCATCGAACTGATTGATCTTAACAACTGGTGTTCAGGAAATGCAGCCTTTCGGAACGATCACGGCACCCCGGATGGCGCCAGGCCCTCGGGATGGGGAGATGGCCCGAAATACAATGTATGGTTTAAATTTCAGGCCACCACCGAAACAGTAAGCATCGACCTGAATTCCGGCAATGAATTCGGAACCCTGAAAAGCCCACAGATGGCTTTGTATGATGCATCGGATAACGAACTCAAATCCAAAGAAAATTATAACGGGAATAGTCTATCCATCACGCAGAATCAACTGACACTGGGTGACTGGTATTATCTGAGTGTTGATGTTGATGACAAGTACAATACCAGGACGAAACAAGGGACATTTACCTTGTGCATAAATGGTATCAGTGTTCCGGAAACAAATACACTTGAAGTAATGTCTTTAGGTACAGATAGTCTGAAGCTTGCATGGACAGATACTTCATCCGTATTTATGACGTATGAGATTTTAAGAAAAGAAAGCTCAGATCCTGATTTTAGTGTTATCGCCACAATCACCAATGGAACAAAAGAATATTATGATGTAAATGTTGTGACCGATACAGAATATTTATACAAAATCCGGTATACAGATAACGGGAATCCGGTTGGAGAAACCCCGGAGGTTGTTGGAACACCATACTGGCAGGGAAATGTACCCGATTATCTGGAGTATAGGGCATTAAAGGCATTATATGATTATACTGATGGAGACAATTGGTATAGAAAGTCCGACTGGCTGAATGGAAAAACCTATACGGAAATGGATGCCTGGGAAGGGGTAACAATTACCAACGGTGATATACGGGTACTTCAATTATCCTTCAATAATCTTAAAGGGAATATCCCTCCCGAAATAGGCCTGTTAAAATCAATGGAATATCTGGTGTTAGGCCACAATAAAATCAAATCTATACCCGATGAAATCGGGGACCTTTCGGGGATTGTTCAGATAGATTTGGGATTTAATGAAATTGAGGTCATACCAGATGGTGTTAGCAGATTTGATTCGATTGATCGGTTGGCATTGAACGATAATAAAATAACACAATTGCCATTTGCAATGCATTATATGTGGAATAAAAATGTTGAATTGCAAAATAACTATCTGACATTGAGTGTGTTGATAAATTGGTTTGGTGGTCCGAATGCATATCGAACAGAAGGTAATCCTGATTTGCTATGGACTTATGCTCCGCAACGGGCTTTGACAACAGATACCATTCAGTTTGGTGTTATCAGGGATGGTTATGATGTTTTAAAAACGTCAACTCCTAATTATTTGAATACGAACAGATATCAGTGGCAAAAGTATGATGGTTCAGAATGGCAGGATAGAAATATAGGAGATGAATGTCATATTTATGGACAAGAATATGGCTTGGGATTATATCGTTATAAAATAACAAATATTTGGGCGATTGATCTGACTGTTTACTCCCCGATATATAATGTGCAATATTCATATGATCTCGTACCAGATTCTGTAGAATTTGCTGCTCTTGAAGCATTTTATAACAGTACGAATGGTCCAAATTGGAACAATAATACCAATTGGCTTTCAGGCTCTACTATTGAGGATATGGAGAATTGGTATGGTATAAAGACACGAGATGGAGATGTATATGAATTATATATAAGATATAATAATCTTGATGGTCATATTCCTCCCGAATTTTGTCAATTAGATTATTTAAACTATGTGAGTTTAGAAGGTAATAAAATTAAATCAATACCTGATGAAATTGGTGATATGTTTAACTTACAATATTTTTATATGCCTTATAATGAACTTGAGGAATTACCTGCCGGAATAGGAAATTTAAGATATGGCTATCTCCAACTTGAGTTTGACTACAATAAATTGACAACCTTACCTTATTCATTAAGAAATCTGGAAGAAGTTTATTTACGAGTAGGAAATAATTATTTGGAATTTGTTGACCTTGAACCTTTTTTTATAGCTCCAAATACTCCTGTAAACGGAGTCTATGATTACATGCCACAGAGGACATTTTTTCCTGATTCAATTGAAAATACATTTTCTGGAACAGATAATATCCGATTGGATGCCCAGATATCGCACTATTATGCCGTTTATCAGTGGCAAAAATATAATGGCACAACCTGGGATGATATTACAAATGAAACAAATAATGAACTGATTCTTAATAATGCCGAAAGTTCATATGGAATGTACAGATGTGAAGTCACCAGTCCTTCCGGATACACAAACCTAATACTACATTCTAGTGTTTACAACATCATAAAACTCGACTCCATAGTCAACAACTACGACAAAGTCCTCTACGTCTCAATGGACGGTATCGATTCGACGGCTGTTGTGAATGATCTGTCTAATGCCTGGGCTTTGCCGCATGTAGCATCTGTACAGGCACATACCCTTGCACAGTCGGACGGGCTCAACTATCTCGTATATGTCCGGAAAGGCACCTATGAAGACTATTGGGTCACTATGCCGGGTGTTGATATTTATTTCGAGGAGGATGCCGTCGTCTGGTACAACACTGACAATACAGCCAGCCGCTCCATAATCAGTGACTGGCGCGGAGGAGCCGGGGATTATACGATTCTGGGGAAAGGACGGTTTTATGTGACTACTGAGAATGGAGGCGATGACCGCGATGCTGTGAACTTCAGGTATAACAGTAAACTTACCTTGCAAGGAAAAGAATTCGGCTCATTGAATTTCTGGAGTCAGTTTAATGATGCATTTACAATTGATAGTGCAGTATTCCGCACTACCCAGTTCTGGAATAATGGACAAGGGATAACATACAATAACTGTACGTTCTTGTTGGGATTTCAGGATCATACACCTTATGGACAGTCGTTAACACACGAAGTATTTAATAACTGTACATTCATTCTTCAGGATGTTTCGAATGAATCAACAGCAACAACAGCAACAGATCACAATGGAGACTTCTTATTCGTGATTACATGCATTCATGGGGCAAGACCAGGTTTTGATGCAACAAATCTGACAAATCAGCAAGTTGCAGATTCCATGCAGGGATTCGAATCAAAAGCATGCTTTGAAATAGAACATGGTATAAATGGCACATGGCATCAGGAGATGTATTTGTTTCAATATACATTTAATAATCCAACCTTCATCTTAGATAAACCAAACTGTATTGCTGTTCGGATAATATGGAATGATATGCTTTCCAATATAGATTACACCTATGATGGCATAACAATAAACGGTGGCACCGCGATACTTGGCCCCTATGGCTCCAGTCCGGTCTTTTTACAAGCTGATAAAAGGGATCAAACTGCCGCTGACATCCCCATCTATATCAACGGCACCACTTATGATGGCTTCACCGAGCGGGTATTTGCAACTGACTATTTCCCGATGGGGGTGAATCTGGCAGGAAAAGAATATCAGGCCATCCAGTCCGGCACATGGAACAATCCCGATACCTGGGCTGTTGGAGGCGTATCAGACGGCACCATCCCTGCTCCAAACAGCAACGTGATTATCGATGGTTATGCCGTGACTGTGTCGGATGTTCAGGAATGTGGGATTATTAACCTCAACAACGATCAGACCGGAACGAGCCTGATCATTGATAACGGCGACCTCACTGTAAACGGAAATATAACCATCTCCAACGCGAACAGCACAAATACTGGCGCCGCACTGAGAGTGGTAAACGGAGGAAAAATAGAAATAAAAGAAACACAAAATCCATAAAAGAGATGAAGAAGAATATTTTGATTGTGCTGGTAGTGGTTAACACCTTGTTGATCGGATTTTTATTGTACATGCAATTTGCCTCAGGCGCTAAACTGGCCTATGTAAACTCAGCCTACCTGATGACCAACTATCAGGGATTTAAGGACGCATCAGTGGCGTACCAACAGAAATCACAGGTCTGGAAGTCGAACATCGACACACTAAACAAGGAGTTGCAGACAAGCGTTCAGAAGTACCAGGCAGAGAAAGGAAAACTTTCCGAAAAGGAAAAAGAACTGAGCGAAGAACTGATTCAGACAAAGCAGAACCAGCTGAAACAATACAGTCAGGGTATACAGCAGAAAGCCGCCCAGGAAGATCAGGCTATGACGCAGGAAGTGGTTAAAGAGATCAATATTTTTCTGAAGGATTACGGCGAAAAACACGGCTACAAGATCATCTTCGGAGCTACCGAAGCCGGAAACATCGTGTATGCCGAAGAAGCAATAAATATTACCGAAGATGTGCTCGAAGCATTGAACAAAAACTATACGGGTGAATGATACGGTATGGTCTATACATATCGGTACTTACTTTCCTGATCTTCGGGTGCAAACCGGAAGTCCGGAATAAGGAAGAACTGGTGGAATACTTGCAGGACGCAGACAACGGGTTGCTGGTAAGCAAGACCATCAACGACCTGAAGATCTCTGCCATGTACCGACCCACCGATCTGATCGTTGAACAGGAAGCACGGCCTTCAACACCTGATTCAGTGGTGGAAGCCTTGTACACGAAGTACGGCAAGTACTGGTATTTCATCCTGAGCATTGAAAAAGACGGGAAAGACGCTCTGTACGGCAGTGCTGCTGATATGACGGGGTTCAGCGAGGTATTGCAGACGCTGGCTTTCCGGATGAACGACCATCTATATGCCAGCACGTCGGAAAAAGATACGGTATACCTGGCCGATTACCATTATTCACGGATGTTTGGAATGAGCCATTCTACGGACCTGTTGCTCGCGTTTGATGCGCAGGAGGTGCAGGACAGCAAGTGGGTACAGCTCAACCTCAGCGAGTTCGGACTGTCGACAGGCAGGGTGAACCTCAGGTTTAAGACAAAGGATATTAACGATATACCACGAATAAAAATAAAAGAAGAAAACGAATAAATTTTTAGATAGATGTTTACCAACAAAAAATTCATTAGAGCGATAGCTGTTTTTCTGTTGATCAACTTTTTGTTCGACATATACTTACCCACCATCACCTACGCCCTCACGGCAGGCCCCACAGCCCCCGAAGCCACCAGCTTCGAACCTGTGGACACGACGGATATGGTGAATCTCATCTCGGGGGATTTTACGTATAACATGCCGCTACTGGAAGTCCCCGGACCATCAGGAGGATTCCCCTTATCACTATCCTACCACGCAGGTATCATGCTCGACGAAGAAGCCTCATGGGTAGGCCTCGGCTGGACCCTAAACCCGGGAGCCATCACCCGGAATGTGAATGGCTTTGCCGATGACCATTATAATGTAACTACTGCAAGCAGGTTTTTTTGGGAAGGAGGGGAAAGACATACGTTGGAAGTTGGAGTGAATGGCGGGGTTATTGGATCAAAGTGTTTATCTGCCGGATTATCAATCGGCTATGATACTTATCAGGGATTTGGAGTTGGAAGTTACTTTAAATTTGGACTCAACTTTGCGGGAAAGGTAGGATACGCTGGATATAATTTAACAGTAGGAGTTGATCCATGGGGTAATGCTTATTCTAGTCAGGGATTAGGTGCCGGGATTGGAGTAAGTGTTAAAAATGTAGAGAATCTGACAGGAAGATTAGGAATCAGTACAAATTTCGAATCTGTGTCCTTAAATGGAAGTGTAGATGTTAAATATTCAGAGTCTGAATCAGCCAGTTTGATTGATGCATCTATATCAACAGGTGTATATGGGGCAAGTTCTTCAATATCAGTAGGAGGAGGACAAGTACATAACAGTAAAACCGGGAATATGAGCACCTCATCCTGGGGTTTTTCATTACCAATCCCATTTATTGACTTAGGCTATAATTATCAAAGATATTGGGTTGATGAAATAGAAAATGTTGAAACCAGTGGGGCACTACATTTTGTGAATGTATATGGAGATATTGGCTATTTTGATAATCATGCATACGATGCTTATTCGCTTCTTGATCCGGATATGTCAGGAGGGATTATTGAAAACAATGAACCTGAAAAAGTATTGGGAGGCAGCTTCCCAAGTTATGATGACTATAACATAAATGCACAGGGTGTCGCCGGAAAGGTCAAACCATATCTATTTCGTAAAAACCTTTCCCGGCAAAATGTTAAGAATGGGGATAAATATGATATCATTAATTATCAGGTTGGCTATGATAACTATCCGGTTGAATTTAGATTTGTCAATGATTTTTCAAACAGATATCTGTATGATCCTGCAGGAATGGTTGTAGATGCAAACAGCACTACACCTATACAATTTAATTTTTATTCAACCGATCCAGTAACAGGAGAGAATGGATCTGATGGTTATTTTGACAATCATTTAGCGGGTTCCCGACATATAAATTATCTCACCAATCATGAGATAATTTACAATAGTTTAAGTGTTAGCAAATATGGTTTTATGGATACGAAGTCTTCAGGATTTGTACGAACACTTGATGATTTCAGAGATAATCAAATTGGAGCATTTGTAGTCACAAATGAAACAGGTGTAAAATATCATTTTGCTTTGCCAGCTTATTCGTACAAAGAATATCAATATTCTGAACGTATTGATAAATCAGAACCTCTGACATTTAATGAATTTAAGCAACCTGAACGATATGCCTACACCTGGTATCTTACAGCTATAACAGGACCTGATTTTGTGGATAGAGGAATAATAGGGGAGTTTGATGAGGAGGATTATGGATATTGGGTCGAGTTTGATTATGGTATGTGGACGGACAAATATATTTGGAGAAATCCTGGTGAAGGCATGAAAAAGGATATTGACAACAAATTTCAATCCTTTTCGGAAGGGTGGAAAGAGGTATATTATCTTGACGCGATAAAAACAAAAACCCATACAGCTTTTTTCATTAAAGAAATCAGAGATGATGCGAAAAGTAGTATTCTGTTTTTAAAGGATAAAATATTAAGTCACGAATTTGTCACAGAAGAGAATAAAGAAGGAAGTTTTGAAACCAAAGAATTGGATAATATATATTTATCTCCTGTATCACCAAAATTGGAGTATGTTTCAAAACCTGTCAGTTCTTTAAAGCTTAATAAGATATTACTTATTGAGAATAAAAACATCAATCCATCATATATTGATAAAACATCAGGCGGTTCAGTTGGTCATCCCTACTATCAGGAGACAGAAGTTTTTAAAGATGGACAATCGTTTGAATTATTAGTACAACATTTACCTCAAAATATACTGGATATCCATGACATTAATAATAGCATTATTAGTAATGCCTTAAGGGTCATTGAGTTTAATACGAATTATTCACTTGTCAAAGAAACTCCAAATAGTTTTGATTCCGAACTGGCAGATATGGAGCCTCCGGCTACTTCTTTTCCAAAATCAGGGAAGCTGACTTTAAATGGCGTAAAATTTCTGGGTAAAGGAGGGGCTGATCTAATGCCTCCAACTAATTTTAATTATGACTCTGAATGGGAAGAATATCATGTTGCCCGTAGAGAAGCTACCGAGCGAATATATATCCAGAATTCTCCATACAAAGCAGGAGATATAATTCAGGATAGAGAAGGATCATTTTTCTGTGTATTGTTAAGCGATAATACAGACTATCACTTGGTTAAATATATTTCCGGATTAGCACCGGGAATTAATGAAGAAATCGAAGTCAGAAAAGCCAAATCCATTCCATACAAAAAAGATGCATATGATAGCTGGGGAATGTATAAAGCAGATTTTGACAATGAATTGATTAGTCTAAATGAAAATATTGGCAGAGAAACAACAGGAATATCTTCAAGATCGGCAGATGTATGGTCACTTAGGGAAGTAGTAACACCTTTGGGTGCAAAAATCCATATAGATTATGATGGAAAAAAATACCGGACAAGTTTATTCCGTAAGACACCTTTATATATCAAACGATTATATACATCTGGAAGTAATGTTTTGATCGAATTGTACAATTCGATATCCGATGAGAATGTGGAGATCATCAACCAACAAGGCACAGTGAATTTCAGTGGAATTTTTCGACAAACAGGGGAAGCACTAAGTTCATCTACAAGATGTCATGAGGAGCAGGATCTGCACTTTTTATGGGATAATTACGATAAACGGGAAGTTCCGGTTGTTTCCATAAATAATAATTTTATAACAATTAATGATCCGGAATTATTTGCATTAATTACTTCTTCTCTTGGGACTCAGCAATGTGATTGTTCGGAATATGATTGGGTAAATGACCCGGTTGCTGGAGAACGTTTTGGAACATTTGTATTTGATCGGCCACCAAAATTTGCCGGAGGCCACATATTGTGCAATACGGATATTAAACAATATGGGGGAGGTCTTGTGACAAAAAGTATTAGTGTGGTAAATCAAAATGGGAAGAAATCAGTAACAAAATATGAATACAATAATGGCTATTCTTCCTATTCACCGGTTAATTTTATTGATCTTACCCATCTTGGATATGATGATCCTACATACGAGGATTATATAGCTACCAATTTCTCGAATCTTCAGAAAAAAGCTTTTAAATCATATTACGATTCAGCAAATGTTGATTTCTCTGATTTGCTGGTAAATGCCCGTGAAGTGCCTGCTCCCGGTGTTATGCATGAATATGTTACGGTTAAGGAAAGTGTTGTGCAACCGGATGGATCGGAATATGAAATACCCAATTATTCTACTTACCAGTTTGAAGTTTTTAATGAAGGAATGGTTGGATTTATTAAATCTCCGGTGGACCAGATTTATGGAGAACAAGGGATAGGAGATAATATAGTTTTTAGTGCTTATAACCGACGAGATACAATAAAAACCAGAAGTCTAACCTTGAAAAATTATTCTGCAACTGCAGGAAATTTAAAGAGGATTACCTTATACGATAAAAATGGGAATAAATTATCTGAAACCATTAATCATTTTTTGCATGACAGAATATATGATGATCCGATTCCTGATGAAGATCCGGAAATACAAGATGGATTGGAACGATATATGAAATTCTATGAACAGGATATCGCAACGAATTTTAATAGCCAGGGTGTTGTTGAAGAGACATTTTTAGATGCACGTTTAATTAAGCAAGATTATGATTTCGATCAAATCGTAAATCCGGCATTTAGGATGTATCACCTATTAGGCATCCTTTCCAAACGTGAAGAATATCCTTCGGTAAGTATCGGACAAACCAACATCAATTATAAAACCGGGGTTACCACAAAAACATATAATCTTAAATTCGATTTCTATTCCGGTAAAGTTACCGAAGCTCTTGCTGAAGATAGTTACGGAAATAAATATCTTACCAGGGAAACGCCTGCATACCATATCTACAAGAACACATATGGGACTACTGTTCCGGGAATGGGTTTGGCCCTTGAGGGGGGATACAATATGTTAACTCAGTCAGCAGCAACAGAAACATTTAAAATTAACAGTGATTTTGTTCCGTTCTCAGGTAATGCATATACCATACAAGGGTTGGTTTCTGCAGGGGTTCAAACCTGGAATAATCGGTGGAACTATCGCGAATATGATGAATCACAGGGGTACGTGCTTCAGTCTTCATCAACAAATAAAAGTATTTGGAGACAACAATCAGGTTATCAATGGAGGGCACCAAACCAGAATGAAGATGGTACAGGACTTTTTTCAGATTTCGTTCCCTTCTTTGAAGGAGGTGTGTCATCCCCCTATTGGCAGAAGGCAAGCGAAATAACTCTATATGATCACTATTCTCATGCGCTCGAAGCAAGCGATATCAATGGCAATTTCGCAGCTACCAAAATGAATGTAAACGACGAAGTAACTATCGCCACGGTGGCAAATGCCCGCTATACGGATTTTGCCTTTACCGGGATCGAATACGACCCTGTCAATAATTACCTCAGTAGTGAGGTGAAACTGTCGGATGTTACTCCGGTAATTAGCACAACGGCGCATACCGGTTATCGATCCTTGGGGATTGATGCGGCAGGTGAAAAAGCATGTATTTTCGAAGTGGAAAATCCGCAGCAAAATACGTTTTATCGTACCAGTGTCTGGACAAACTCACTTAACGGACGGATCGTGTATGCTATTGATGGCGTCACACATATTGCAGATGTCACACCTTCCACTACAAAGAAAGCGGGTGACTGGTATTTGCTGGATGTAACTATCCCAACCGATAACAGTACGGGTTCGCTGGAAATTTGGTGTGAGACCACCGGAGGACTGGCGCTGTTTGATGATTTCAGGGTGCATCCCATCGATGCATCAATGATCAGCTATGTGTACAATGAGTGGGGTGAATTATCAGACATTCTGGATGCAAATAATATTGCTACGCATTTTGAGTATGACGAAATGGGTCGATTGAAAGCCACGTATGTTGAATCGTTCAAATACGGGGTGGTGAAGACAGGTGAACATAAAATCAACTACGCACGAAATAAACAATAAAAATGTCAGATACAGGATATATCTTTTTTTTTATGGATCCCTTCATGGAAATATATTCCGGGGATCATGAACCCCCCCTCTAGCGCAAGGTTAAGCTTTAGCGGTCCTTGTGCTGAACACATGAGTAAACCGGTTTGTAAAAGAGGATCATCAAACTAAGAGAAAACAAAAGAATCGAACGAGTATGTAGAAGCGTCACGCTTCGGGTTCTAATGGGCAGTTATAAATCGAAAGTAAGTCGACATATTCAGTCACAAGCGCGACGCTTGCGCCAGTTATTTCAACATAAAAATAACACTACCTGTTACTCAACCCGACCTTGATCTGCAACGGGCTGTTATACGTCGTGTTGTCTTTGTGATTGAAATGGTAGAGGATCAAAACATCCATGGAAAGGTTCTTTTTGATGCGTACGCTTTTGCCGATTCCTGCCATGTAGTTGGTTTGCCAGATCTTGCTGCCCGATGCGTTGTAGATGCTCATGCGTTCTACTTGTCCGTGGAGGTAGATGGATTTGAAAAAGGTGTATTCCGCGAAGCCGTTAAAGCCATATACCGGTTCCTTGTCCATGCCTGGAAAATATTTTTCACCTGATTTCAGGTCGTACCTGAAGGTGCCTCCGATGCCTACTGATAGCCTGGTGTTAAGGCGATATCCTGCCATAGGGTCAAAATCCAGACTTAGCGGATCACCGGGGATAAGCTGTAGTTGCCCGCCGAAAAAGAAACGTTTCATCCCTTCAATATGCCTGACGGGCTTTTCGATGCCGGCTTCGACATCGAGGTTGCTGTTTACTTTGGCGTATTTGTTTTTGTAGCTGCGTATTTCTTCGAAGGCGGTACCTACCTGTTCGAAATTTTCCTCAATCACATCATTCACCAACAAACGGCTTTTTTTTAAAGCCTGTTGACGGGCAAATTTCTGATTGTTGTACTGGTTAAGCTTTTCAGCTTCGCTCATAAATTTCGTCTGGTCACCTGTAAGCTGGGAGGTGTTTTTTTCAAGCATTTTAGAGGCCTCGGCTTTTTGGGCCAGCTGATCGATCCGGTCATCTAGGGTTTCCTGATCCATCTTGTTATAGTCAGCCATCAGTTTGTTGAGGTCATCCGTGGGGATATTTTCCAGCCTTTTGATGTTCTTCAGTCCGGGGAGGTTTTCCGCCGGATTATCAATGCCGGTGTCCGGTATGTTCGCGTTAAGTCCGCCAAGCTTTGAGGTATATTTTTCAGTCGGATTATTGAGTTTTCCAAGGAAGCCGTTAAGGTTATTGCTTTTTTGTTTCACCTTATCCAGATAATTCAGATCCATAGATAGCTTCTCATCGAGGCTTTCGGCGTTCAGCAGATTGGTAAAGCTCGTTTCCTGTTTTTGTATCCAGTTATCCAGGTCGTCGGCCATGGGGATGTCCGCATTCGGCTGATCAATTCGTTTCCAGTTAGAGATCTGATCATGAAACGTATCAGGAAGAAGGGAGCTTCCGTCTGAAAGGTTATTTTTTTGCATTAGCTCGTTAATAGCCTTTGAATACTTTGTGATCAGTGTGTCTGCTGAGGTGATCTTGTCGGTATTTAGCTTTTTTGATAATTGATCCTGTATATCCGGGATAGCCCGAAGGCTGTCGACGGTTTGGCGGGCATTGGCAGGGAGGTTAAACAGGGACAGGCTGTCAAGAAAGGCTCTGCGTTTATTGTCGATCCGGATGAGGGAGTTAAGGCCCTGGAGGCTGTCCAGCACCGGATCTCCTGCCTGAAACAGGGACTGTAATGAGTCACGTATACCGTTTGTTCCGGAAGTGATATTGTTCAGACTGTCCGTAATGCTATCGATTACCTGTACAGAATCGTTAAGGCTGCTGAGTGTTTCCGACGGGCTGTTTATAGTATTTCCCGGATTAAATGCGTCCGGATTCAGATCCTTAAGGTTGAATTGTTTTTCTGTATTTCCTGATAGGCTGTCGGCCTCCTGAGCTTTGATTGAAGAAAGAACAAAGAGGCACAAAGCAATAACGAGCAACCGTTTTACTGTAAGGAATGTCCGGATAGCACTCATGAGATTTTTTTCGATCTCCTGAGGATGAAAAAATGTTGTGTTATGTTGCATCACATAAAAAAAATTAATGCTTAAAAATAACGTTTTTATACGCTATTTCATAAATTTTTAATTGATAGATCAATCTAAACCTGCTGATAGTCAGTAGTATTTCAAACTACTAAAATCCCGGAAGCATTCTTGGCGGTTGTATATTAGCCGGAGGATTTATTTGTTGTAACATCATTTGTTGTTGCATTTGCCAATGAAAATTCCAGTCATAATAATTATATCGATAGGTTTTGATCTGTTCTGTTAAATAGATTGATATAGGGACGATCACTTCGGAGATGACTTTCTCTCCATTTTGTGACCGGGCAATTTTCCATTTTTTATAGTTTGACATAAAAACCTTTCCTAAAATAGATTTTAGGGCAGGATTTACCCTTGAATCAGGAGAATAAAGGATATCGAAAGAATTGACTTTACTATCCTCATCAATGATCATCTTTACCAAAATAGTTCCCTGAATGCCATCATCCGCAAATTGTTTTATGTAATTAAAATCGGTTGTGAATGTTGCATTGATTGATTGGAATGAATTCAGCGAAGCCTGATTTTTTGCCAGTAGATAGATCTTTCTTCCATCCTTATCTGTATAGAAAACCTCAAACAATTTTTTATCCTTAAATTCTAACGTCAGCATTCTGTCATTAGCCTTATCATAGAATGATTCAGTACCATTGAAATTGTTGAGAAGTTGTTCACCCTGGTCATTATACACTTCAAGATATTCCCATGAGTCGGAATCTTCCGGTTTAATCATGGAATAATGAAGCTTTCCATTCTTATAGAATATCTTTTTATCTTTAATATCTCCATAATCATAGGTGACCTTTTTTCTGATTGTGCCATCCGGGTAATACCATTCAAATACGCCATTCCTTTTTACTTTATAAATGTCCGAATAGCTGCCTTTATAGAGGAGTTGATCTTCCTTGTTGTAGTAGGTCAAATACCAGATGCTGTCATCCGGATGGTCGATATAAGCATAATAGTGATGCTTATCTTTGTTACTTGTTTCATAAAAGTATTTGTCATAATACAATTTGAGTTTTTGCTGATATTTGATGGTAGCTTCCAGGATACGGATAAGTTTCTTTACATCGTCTTCCTCGATCTTCTTGTTATCAACTTTATCGATGATCTCCGGGAAATCACTGAAATTTTCAATGCAAAAGCTTTTAAAGGCTTTATATGAATCAGGAAATGTCAGGAATCTGTCTGAACCGTCCTTCAGGAAAAAATAGTTGTCAGATCCTTGTTTGTAAAACGTATATCCCGGGATATGATCCATCACATACACAAACTTGTTTTTACTATTCAATAAGAATTTTTTGTATTCATAAATTCCGAAGTCCTTCATAACGGCAAATGAATCTTCTCCGATAACGAAGCCTATGCAGTCATCCGGTTTTACTGAATATTTTTTGCCAAGTACTTTATAACGTACTTTTTTTTCAAAGTCTGTTCCTAAGATATCAACCCTGGTTTTGTTTCCCTGGTTATCGTAAAGGTATCCGCCCTGATATTTTTTACGTACGTTATATTCATAATAAATTTCTTTTTCCGGATTGTAATCATGATCCAGAAAGTCAAGGATCATTTCTTTGTTTATGTCAACATAAT
>JBNKDZ010000252.1:0-6839 GCA_050288525.1 Cyclobacteriaceae bacterium | reverse complement strand
AAGGGAAGTAACAATAATTCTTGACGGCCAGGAGCATAAAGTGACCGTTTCTCCAAAGAAATCCATTCTTCAGGCAGCGCTTGATAAGGATTTGGATATGCCGTTTTCCTGTCAGAGCGGGATATGCTCTGCCTGCAGAGGAAAGCTGATAAAAGGAAAGGTGTACATGGAAGAGGATGAGGGACTTTCCAATGAGGAGATTGAAGAAGGGTACATACTCAATTGCGTCAGCCATCCGCAGACCGATGATGTGGTGATCGAAATTGGTTGATTCAAAATAAAAACAATTCAACATATTATGCTTAAAAACACAGATGTCCTTAAAAGACCTAAAAGATCATTTTTACCTGAAACATTTACAATAGGTGCATGGGAAGACCTTGAGCCGTTTTATAAAGAGTTGGCCGATCGTCCGGTTAACAGTATGGAGGAACTTATTCATTGGTTCAAAGACCTCAGTGAGCTGGAAGCTGTTTTGTCTGAGGATGCCGGATGGAGGTATATCCGCATGACCTGCGATACGACAAATAAAGAATATCAGGCAGCCTATATGTATTTTGTTACGGAGATAGAACCAAAAACAGCGCCGTATAAGCACAGGTTGAATGAGAAAGTGCTTGATCTCTCAAAAAAATATGTGATAGATAAGGAGGGATACACGATAATGCTTCGTTCGGTCGAGACGGAATTCAAAATATTCCGGGAGGAGAATATCCCGTTAAAAACAGAGGTTCAGAATCTTTCAAAAGAATACGGAGCGATTAGCGGTGCTATGACCGTTGAGATCGACGAGCAGGAAATGACGTTACAACAAGCCGCTACCTTGCTTGAGTCGACCGAAAGAGCAGTGCGTAAGGAGGCCTATATGAAGATCACAAACCGCAGACTGCAGGATAAGGAATTGCTGGATGAATTGTTCGACAAGCTGGTTGATATCCGGCACCGGATTGCAGTAAATGCCGGTTTCGATAATTTCCGGGATTACATGTTTACAGCTATGGGGAGGTTTGATTACACCCCGCAGGATTGTTTTGATTTTCATCATTCGACGGCTGAGAATATTGTACCCTTGCTGAATGCCCTTGCTGAAAAGCGAAAAGAAAAAATGCAACTCGACAGCCTGCGGCCCTGGGATAAGGCTGTCGACATCAGTGGCAAGCCTCCTTTAAAGCCGTTTAAAAATACTGATGAGCTGGTTGAAAAGACCATTGAATGTTTCAAAAGGCTCGATCCTTTCCTTGGTGATTGTCTGAGAATCATGCGTAATATGAAGCATTTTGATCTGGATTCGCGAAAAGGTAAGGCTCCGGGAGGATATAACTATCCGCTGTCAGAGACAGGAGTGCCGTTTATTTTTATGAATGCCACTTCTACCTTAAGGGATCTTGTTACGCTTATGCACGAAGGAGGCCATGCAGTACATTCTATCATCACAAGGGATCTTGAGTTGGTCGATTTCAAGCATACCCCGTCGGAAGTTGCGGAGTTGGCCAGTATGTCGATGGAACTTATCAGCATGGATCACTGGGATCTTTTCTTTGATAACGAGGATGATCTGAAACGGGCAAAAAAACAACACCTCGAACAGATTATCGAAACCTTACCCTGGGTTGCCACCATTGATCAGTTTCAGCACTGGATCTATGAGCACCCCGGACATTCAGTAGTCGACAGGATAAATGCATGGAATGTCATTCTGAGCCAGTTTTCAGATAAAGTTACGGATTGGCGTGACCTTCAAAAAGGGAGAAAATACATCTGGCAGCGACAATTACACTTGTATGAAGTGCCATTTTACTACATAGAATACGGTTTTGCCCAGCTGGGAGCTATTGCTGTATGGCGCAATTACAAAAACGATTCAAAAAAAGGGTTGGAGGGATATCTCAATGCGTTGAAGCTTGGTTATACACGTACGATACCTGAAATTTATGAGGCGGCCGGTATATCATTTGATTTTAGCAGTGCCTATATCAAAGAGCTGATACGCTTTGTTAAGGCAGAGCTTGATACGCTGGAATAAGAAATTAAGAAAAAAAGTTGTCGGCTCTTTTAGTTCTTTTTGAACAGGGAGTCGACAAATTCTACTTTGTTAAAGATCTGCAGGTCGTCAATTTTTTCTCCTACTCCGATATATTTGACAGGAATTTTAAATTCATCACTTATTCCCAGTACCACGCCTCCTTTTGCCGTACCGTCAAGTTTGGTAATAGCCAGCGAGGTCACTTCGGTTGCTTTGGTGAATTCACGTGCCTGGATCAGCGCATTTTGGCCGGTGCTTCCATCCAGGATCAGCAACACTTCATGTGGAGCGTCTTCTCTGAATTTCTGAATTACTTTTCGGATCTTGGAGAGCTCGTTCATCAGGTTCACTTTGGTGTGCAACCTTCCTGCAGTGTCAATGATCACAACATCGGCTTCTGTTTTTACAGCTTCTTTTACAGCATCAAAGGCTACAGATGCAGGGTCGGTGTTCATGCCATGGGATACAACTGGTACTCCTACCCGTTCTCCCCAGAGTTTGAGTTGATCGACAGCTGCGGCACGGAACGTATCAGCAGCTCCAAGGATGACTTTTTTGCCTCTTTCCTTAAACTGAGCAGCCAATTTGCCGATTGTGGTGGTCTTACCTACACCATTTACCCCTACTACCAGGATGATATAAGGCTGTTTATCTTCAGGAACCAGAAAATCCTCCTGATCCACAACATTGTTGTCTTCAAGCAAACCGGCAATTTCTTCTTTAAGGATCCTGTCAAGCTCACTGGTGCCCAGGTATTTGTCACGAGCCACACGTTCTTCGATGCGTTCGATGATCTTGATGGTTGTGTTAACCCCTACATCCGAAGAAATAAGTATTTCCTCAAGTTCGTCCAGAACTTCTTCGTCTACTTTTGACTTACCTACAACAGCTTTTCCTAGTTTGGAAAAAAAGTTCTCCTTGGTTTTTTCCAGACCCTTGTCAAGATTTTCTTTATTACCTTTCGAAAAGAATTTCAACATTGTTGTAAGGGTTATAATTAAAAATTTATAAAAAAAGTCCCATAGGTCTACGGGACTTTTAGCATATATATCTTTTTGAAAAGATTATTTTTTAGCCAGAATATCGTTTACGTGGTCTTCAGAAACGATCTCTTCTTTAAAAGAGTATCCGCCCGTTTTATCGGATTTCACAGCTTTGATAACCTTTACAAAGTTTTTTACATCTTTCGATTTAAGTGTTGCAACTACTTTCTTTGCCATGATTATTTAATTTCTTTATGAATAGTATATTTCTTAAGTATCGGATTATACTTTTTCAATTCAAGCCTTTCCGGTGTGTTCTTCCTGTTTTTGGTAGTTATATATCGTGAAGTTCCCGCTACACCTGAATTTTTGTGCTCGGTACATTCCATAATTACCTGAACTCTGTTGCCCTTTTTAGCCATAACGTTGTTACTTTAAATAACTTAGATTAATATATTGCCTTGTTTCCTGGCTTTTTTCAAAACGGCAGTAATACCATTTTTATTGATAGTCCTGATTGCAGATGCAGATACTTTTAACGTGATCCACGCATCTTCTTCAGGAATGTAAAATCTTTTCTTGTGAAGATTGGGATGAAACTTCCTTTTAGTTTTATTATTAGCGTGTGAAACGTTGTTTCCCACTAAAGATCTTTTCCCTGTTACCTGACAAATTCTAGCCATTTCTATTGAAATTATTTTTCGATTTACGAATTGGTCTGCAAAGTTGGGAAAAAAATATAAAAGATCAAAACCTCTAACGGCTATTTTATTGAATAAAATCGTCGTATGACCCTATATTTTATTTCCTGTCGTTATTAAAAAGAGAAATTCTCCTGAGTACAAACTACTTTTTTATCCGTTGTCTGAAAATTTCATAAAGGATAATTCCTGCTGATACGGATACATTGAGTGAAGAAATATTCCCTGACATGGGTATTTTAACCCGTTGGTCACAAAGTTTCAGGTATTCAGGTGATATACCGTCTTCTTCCGACCCCAGGATGAGGGCACATGGTCCTGACAAATCTGTATCATATAAGGTCTGGTCTGTTTTTTCCGTTCCTGCAATGATACGGATACCACTATCTCTGAGGTAGGTAATGGTTTCTTTGAGATTATGTACCCTGCATACCGGAAGATAGTTTAGTGCTCCTGCTGAGGTTTTCATAGCATCACCTCCGATCATGGCATTGCCGCGGTTCTGAAAAACAAGGGCATCAGCACCGACACAGTCAAGTGTACGGGCAATAGCTCCGAAGTTGCGTACATCCGTGATGCGGTCAAGTATCACCAGCAATGGGTCTTTTCCTTCTGCATAACTTTTATCGATTACATGCTCAAGCGATGCATATTGAATGGGCGAAAGGAATGCAATCACTCCCTGATGGTTTTTTCGGGTGATTTTTTGCAGTTTTTCAGCCGGGACCTTAACAAAGGGCACACTATGCTCTTTCATCCGGAGAAACAGTTCATTATTGAGCTTATTACTGGCATCTTTTTGGATGAGTACTTTTTCTATTTCTTTCCCTGCCATTATGGCCTCAATCACAACCCGTGTTCCGAAGATCATGTTGGATGAGGATGGTTTATCTGTATGTTGTGTCATTAATTTATTTTTCCTTTTCGCCAGGCTTCAACCGATTTGAACCAATGTTTGTCAAATTCGGTTTTCCGCAATAAATTATAGTGATTGTCTGTGAAAATGTTTTTCATTCTGTAAAAAGAAAACCGGATCGTGGGGATCGTTTTATTCTGATGGTATATCCATTCTTCCGTTTCTTCCGACCGGTAAACTTCATCCGGAATACCATAAACAATATAGATGATCCCCATATCTGTCTTCCAGCCTTCTTTATAACTGGTAAATAACAGGTTTGCACTTTCTACCCGTTCATAATAGTTTTTGATTGAAACACCAGCTTTTTCTTTGTTATCTGTCAGATTTAGCCAGAATAGTTCAAAGGCTTTCTTCCGGTCTTCGGAAGTCCTGATCTTATCCGTTTCTTCTTTGGTAGATATGTATTTGAGGGGTTCAATCAGATCTTCAAAAGTTCTGCAGAAAGGGTAGTGTTCATTTTGTACCCGGATCCCGATGCCTTGGGAGGTGGATGTGTCTTTTTGTATAAAATAAAGCCCCGGATTGCTGAAAGAAATTGTATTACCAACGGGACGTTTAGTTAATGTGTCAACGCTTATGGTTTTACTAACCGGCTTGTTTTCTGCCACCATTGGAGGGTAAGCTTCTTCAAATTCCATAGAATAGTAATAAACATATACCTCTTTAGCATTACCGGTAATATCTGTAATGGTGAAGGGTTTGTTTTTTTTGATGTAATATTCAAATTCCGGCAGGACAGTGTCCGGTTGCATAAGTATCAGACCGGCGTTAATCTGCAATTCTTCTGTGATTATAGGTATATCATAAAAATACTTCCGGCTGTTTGTTATGTCTTTCACCTGAAGTATGAGCAAATCCGTATCATCCGGCTTCCTGAAGGTGGATGAAAAATAATAAACCTGATCCTGTACAGGTATCAGTTCATCAACCGAAATAGTGTCTGTACTATTGGTTTGTTTGGTGTGATAGTTTTTTTTGAAATCGAGTGTGAAGATATAATTATGGATATCTACTCCGGTATTCAACCGGATTTGAATATCTACCCGGGTGGAGTCACCTGACTGACAGGCCTTGTGCCGGACAAACATATTTTCACGGAGGTCGTATTGGTACTGAATATTCTTTTCAATCATGATATTTTGGGCTCGTACACCTGTCACCATGAAAAGCAAAAAAAGTGAGGCAAAAAGGTTCTTTTTCATGCGAAATTTATTTTCAGATATCATACTGTTCCATACAATCGGGATTGCAAAAACAAATCTATGCAATTTTTACATCAGCATTTAAAATAAATTAATTTACTTTACAATGTTTTAAAATCAAATAAAATATGTCTGTATACACAACTGAAATAGCTTCTGACACCATTCCTTCGGATAATCCGGTCCATCAACGATTGTTACAGGCGTATTATTTGAGTCAGGATTATATAAAGGGGAATGTCCTTGAAGTAGGATGTGGCGAAGGGCGTGGAGTGCAGTTGGTAGCCCCTAAAGCAGATTCATATACCGGTCTTGACAAAATCACCCCTGTTATTGACGGTTTAAAAAGCAAATATCCTGAATACATGTTTATTCAGGCGCATATACCTCCTTTTGCAGGGATTGCTTCCGACAGCTATGATGTGGTGGTCAGTTTTCAGGTAATCGAGCATATTCGTAAAGATACAGAATATCTGAATGAGATTCACCGGGTGTTAAAACCAGGCGGTATTGCTCTTATCACCACTCCAAACATAAAAATGTCTTTGACCAGGAACCCCTGGCATGTGCGGGAATATACGAGTGATGAATTAATTAAATTGTCAAAAACAATTTTTAGTGATGTGACGATGAAAGGCATTACCGGCAATGAAAAGGTAATGGAGTATTACCTGATGAACAAGAAGTCGGTAGATAAGATCACACGATGGGATATTTTTAAATTGCAATATCGTTTGCCTGCATTTTTACTTCGCATACCATATGATTTGCTAAATCGTATGAACAGAAACAAGCTGGTGGATGGAAATGGAGGCATTGCTATGGAAATAAAAAATACGGATTATATCCTTTCAGACGACCCGGATAACAGCCTTGATCTTTTTTGCATACTTAAGAAATAAAACTTCTGGTTTCTGTTTAATTCAGGTTATCTCTTAAATGTATTTTTCCGGCACTTTATGTTTAAAAAATTCAACACTGTACAAGGTGGTGTCCCTTTCTCTCCCTGAA
>JBNKDZ010000251.1:0-4012 GCA_050288525.1 Cyclobacteriaceae bacterium | reverse complement strand
CTTCCTTTTTTTTAACCTGAAATCGTCATTGGAAATATTTATCTATCGCTTCTGGTTTATTTGTATAATTCCGAAACGAGACACTTCTATTCACTCGGACAAATTCTTACTGATGACGTGTTTTGTTGTTTTTTTATTTACTCTGTCTTAGGTTGACGGTTATAGTACGGGCACGAACCACAACGAAAGAGATTTGGGGTTCAATATGTTATTTGTGCCTCCTACGCTATATGCGCTGTGCCCTTTGCAAAAACGTTCTTCTAAGCGCACACCGCTTTTAAAAGGTCTACAATTAAATAACTACCCCATACTTTTAAGCATGTTTTTATTATTCACTCAAATTCAATCAATATGAAAATAATATATACCTGTTTAATGGTTTTGATTATTGGCATTAACCAAAATACTCTAGCAAACGACATCGAAAAATGGACATTTGAAACGGGAGGCAGAGTCATAGCCAAACCTGTTATACGTAACGATTCGCTGTTTATCGGGAGTTGTGACGGCAATTTTTATGTAATTGATGTAACAAACGGACAGGAATTATGGCATTACGAAACCGGTAATGAAATACGGACAACCGCAGCCCTACAGGGCAGCCTCATTTGTATTGAAAGTGGCAATGTACTTTATGGACTGAATACTGCAGGGAACATCCTGTGGACAGACACACTCTTTAAAGGTGATCTCACAAATGAACATGATAAATGGGATTGCTTCAGATCTTCTCCTCAGATAAATAACAATATTGCATACATAGGATCTGAAAACGGGCTGGTCCTTGGAGTAAATATTCTTACAGGAGACAGGGTCTTTGAAGCTCAAACCCCACAAGCAGATGCCACTATCGAAACTACGCCGGCCATCTATAAAAACAAAATTTATGTGGGTGACTGGCTCGGTGTATTTTCCGTGTTCGATCTCACAACCGGGGACCTTGTCTGGCAATTTGACACAAAGGATGACATCTCCTACGAATGGTGGGTTAATGCCATTATTTCACAACCGTTAATATACCGCGACACAGTCTATTTTGGTGGCCGCAACTGCAATTTATATGCTTTTAACCCCGAAACAGGAGAGAAAATCTGGCGATATAAGCAGCCCGATGATAAATGGCTCTTTGGCGGACCTGTTGTTTCAAATGACACTTTGTATGTTGGCAGTTCCTACCAAAAGATGCTCTATGCCTTCAGCCCTGACGAACCGGAACTGTTTTGGGAAGAAAATGTATATGGACTGAATTACGGTGATCCGGTCATTCATGATAATCTGATCCTCGTCGGAACAGGCGGGACATCAAACCCGAATAGCGGTTCCCTTACCATTGTGGACAAGCGCAACCACAAAATGATCGAACGGTTCAATGTTGGCGGATGGGTTGAAACACCGGCATACTACAAAGGGACAATCCTTTTTGGGTGTGGTGATAGCACCATCTATGCCATAGATGAAAAGGCCCTTTTAGAAAACCTGCGCCCGGATACATATGTAAAAATGACCGGGGACATTGACCTTGGACAGCAATTTCCGGATGGCAGTATTGACACCTGTTTTTATATCTTCAACGATGGCCCCGGAGCAGACTCACTCAGTGGTGTTTCTTCCGGATCGTATGTTTCGGTAACTCCTGAAAAAATAAACCTTCTGCCCGGAGATTCCGCAAAAGTTACCATTTCCGTTCAGCTTTCAGATCTTGAATTAGGTAAAGACACCATATCGATACAATACAATTCACTAAACAGTCTGATCCCTGATCACCATTTCTTAAAAGATATCTTCCTGGATGTTGTAAAGGTTACAGGATTGAACGATCATCGGGATATAAACGTGATCCTTGAACAGAATTACCCAAATCCTGCACACGAAGTTACACATATCAATTTCACCCTGAAGAAACAAGGTGCCATTGAGATAATCCTGAATGACCTGACAGGAAAAGAAAAAGCTGTTTTGTTAAACGGAGTCCGAAAACCAGGCAGGCATAACCTCCGGTTCAACACCAGTCAATATGAAAATGGCATATATTTTTATGCGCTTAAGACAAATAACCAGATGATCAAAAAAAAGATGATAATTATTAATTGAGTATAAGTGTTCATCCGAATCTGTTCCGGATTTTTTTCCAAACGGGAGAAAAATTCCGGGCAGTTTCATGTTTAGCCATTCCGGTATTTCCTGCGGTATTCTGTAGGCGTTAATCCATGTTTCTTTTTAAAAGCCTTGTTAAATGCTGATTTACTGTTAAATCCGACTTCATACAAAATTTCAAGAATGTTCTTCTCCCCTTTTGTATCCGACATAAAAACAGCCTCTGCCTCTTTTATTCTATAGCTGTTTATAAAATCATAGAAATTTTGATTTTGACAAATATTGATTACTTCAGACAAAGATCTTTGGGGTATGGAAGTTTTTTCCGACAGTAAATTCAACGTCAGCCCTGGATCAAGATGTGGCTTTTCCGTCTTCATAAATTTTTCTAATTTATCGGAATAATATCTTCTGGATTGATCTGACAGAGAATGTTTCCTTAAGCCCTGCTCTAGGCCCTGTAGTTCAGGAAGCGGCTGAAGTGCTTTATACATAAAATAATAACAAAAAGCTGTCATGATACCAAAAAGCACAATTTCAGATATGATCCGCAGGTTGTCGTCAAAGATCTGTCCAAACATTCTGGTCAGGTCCATCAGCCAGAGGAATAACAGAGGCACCATAATTGTGGCGATCCATGACAAATTATTTTTCTCATCTGAAGATAATACGCTATATACCTGTTTCCGGTATTGCCTGATTTCTTTTACAATAAGGATCAGATACAAAAACACCTGCAAATGGGAAAAAAATTCAACCAGATAAAAAGCCACGCCCGTCAACAACAGGCTCTCTTCTATAAATACCAGTTTTTTCTCATACGATAAAAACGTATATCGAAACAAAACAAAGACCAGGAACATTCCAAATGGAATATAATGTCGCAAATAGAAGCTTATCTTGTTTTTCTTTTTCGGATGTGTAAGTGTATTGATATAAAGATAAAAACTGGGCGGGTAAAAAAATGAAAATGCCGAACCAAGATATAGCAAATGTATCCATCCTCCTTTTAGATGCCATTGGTTTTTAAACAGGAGAAGGTTTAAAACATTCAATGCTAATGCCAAAAAGAACAGGATTAGAAATGTATGAGCTTTTTTCGTTTGCCTTTGTTTAAGAAACAGGATGAATGCAAAGGCAAACAGCTGAACAATGGTGAATAACATTAAAACATCTAACACTTCCAGATTCATGGGATCCTACATAATCAATTACTAATTATAAAATAGCTGAAAAACAGTTCTGCCTGAAGGGCCGATTCGTGGAATTTTGATTTTCGAATCCCAATAATGCATTTTTTTTAAATATTTTGTATCTTATATATACAAAAATCATATTTATTATTAGCGAATTCGTATCAATCGGCCAATTTCACAGAGCTTTCAAATAATTTATCATCAACTTAAAAACAAATACATGGGCAATCAAACTAATAATGAAGCTTCAGGTATCCGTATCTTTGTTGTTTTAAGTATATATCTATGTGTACTATTTTACAGTTCCGGAGTCTTTGCCCAATTGTCACCTGATGAAATAAAGTCCGCCTTAATAATCCATTTCTGCAAAAATGTATACTGGCCCGATCCTGTTGAAGGTGATTTTGTGATTGGTTTCCTATCGGAGGATAAATCTGTATACAACTACATGAAGGAATCAGATGATAAATTAAAAATCAACAACAGAAAAGTTCTTTTAAAACAAATCCGAAATACCGACGAGATCAGGACTTGCCAGGCATTGTATTATGCTCAGGCGGATCAGGAAGATTTCCCCGGGATTGTCAGCACTGCCCGTGAGCATCATGTATTGGTTATAACGGACAGCCATGAAGATCAGCTTTTTGTAATGATCAATATAATGGATATTGAAAATAAGATATCTTTCAAGGTAAACATGCCCAACATGACCCTGGCGGGGT
>JBNKDZ010000250.1:0-12217 GCA_050288525.1 Cyclobacteriaceae bacterium | reverse complement strand
AAAAGATATCTATACCCTCACTCCCATGCAGGAAGGCATGCTCTTCCAGTCGCTGTATGATCAGGATTCGTTGGCATATCATGAAGTATCCTCTTTCAGGGTACAGGGAACCATTGACATTGATGCCATGAAAGAAAGTCTGGAATCGCTTATCGACAGATACGATATCTTACGAACGATATTTATCTATAAAAATCTCGATAAACCCAGACAGATCGTATTAAAGCATCGTGAAGCAGATTTCAGCTACCACGATATCCGCAGCTATTCCGACGATGCTGCAAGGGAAAAATTTATCACGGATTATAAACAAAAGGATAAATCGACCAAATACAACCTCGAAAAGGATATTTTATTACGGATGGCTATAATCCAAATCGATACGAATGAATATGAATTATTCTGGAGTCATCATCATATCATTATGGACGGTTGGTGCAGTGGTATACTTATAAGTGAATTATTTGCAATCTATTTTGGGATCGTCCAAACCAACCCGTCACACTTCCGGAGGTTGTGCCTTTCAGCAATTATATCAAATGGATTGAAGTGCAGGATAAAGAAGCATCCAAAGCATACTGGGATTCATATCTCAGTGGATTTGATTCCCCTACACATTTGCCAAGGCCCATACAGAAAATTCGTTCAAATGATTTTATACAGAAAGAATATGAACTGGAAATCGGAGAACAGGAAACAAAAGCGCTTAACCAGATTGCGACAAAATATAATGTCACACTATTTTCCTGTCTGAAATCCATCTGGTCCGTCCTGCTTTCAAAAGTCAATAACGGAAATGAATGTGTTTTCGGTACGGTAGTTTCCGGAAGGCCTTCGGAGGTTGATGGTATTGAAAGTATGGTAGGTTTATTTATTAATACAATTCCATTCCGTTCGGTATTTGATACACATGATACATTCAGTGATCTTTTAGAAAAGGCACAAAAAAGCTCCATCTCGTCCGAACCCCATCATTACATTTCATTATCGGATATTCAGGAAGCTACTCCCCTGAAAAGTCATCTTTTTGATCATATCCTGGTATACGAAAACTACCCGGTTAATCCTGCCGGTCAACTATCGGATAGTGATTTTAAGGTGGTAAAAGCAGACATATTTGAGCAGGCCAATTATGACCTTGGAGTAGTAATTATGCCTGGTGATAAACTGATCATTAAATTTCTGTATAATTCATCTGTCCATGATGAAGACAATATCAGCAACCTGTGCTCACTTTTTATTCACCTCAAAGATGAAATCATCCGCAATCCCGACATTAAGATCACTGATCTCCATCTGATTTCGGATGAGGAAGAAAAATTCCTGACCAATGAGTTTAATGCCAATACAAAATCAGTCCCTGTTGACATTACCCTTATTGATGAATTCAATACGATTGTCCGCACATATCCTGATAAAACGGCAATAATTGACAATTCCGGAAGCTATAGCTATCAGGAGCTTGACAAAAGAGCGAATTCCATAGCTCATCGTCTGGGAAATTGCGGAACAGGCAGTGAAGAAAATATCGGAATTATTATGGATCAGGGAATTGACATGGCAGCAGCTATCCTTGGTATTCTTAAAGCCGGGGCTTCCTTTGTTCCGATCGATCCCCTTTTTCCAAAAGAACGGATAAACTTCATCCTTGACAATGCTGACATTCATTTTGTTGTTACCGATTTAAAGGATATCTCACTTCCTGATCGTACGGTCATATGTGCTGATAGTATTGAAGAAACCGAAAACAGGATTAACAAATCAAAACCGCATCAAAGAGCCTACATTATCTATACTTCCGGAACCACAGGAAATCCGAAAGGTGTAGAGGTATCTCATTCCAGTGTTTTAAATACCCTGCTCTGCCGGAAAACGGAATATCTGTTTGACACGTCAGATGTATGCCTTCAATTATTCTCAAGCTCTTTCGATGGTTTTATCACCGCATTCTTTACTCCTGTCTTGTCGGGAGCATCATTAGTGCTTACGGACAATACCTCAAGACGATCGGCGGAGATCATAGCGGAAAAAATTGAACTTCATAATGTCACAAATTTCATTGTTGTACCATCTTTGTTAAATGAAATTGTCCGTGTAACAGATAAAGAACAATTCAATACCGTCCGATTAATAACCCTTGCAGGAGAAAATGTTCATATTCAGAATATTAACGAATATGCCCTGCTAAATACCTCCATGGAGATCTCCCAGGAATATGGGGTAACAGAAGCTGCAGTTATGTCAACGATGTTGCGTAACCAACAGAGGGAGACCATAAGTTCTATTGGCAGTCCGACATGGAACACGCAGATCTATATCCTGGATGACCGGTTAATTCCGGCTCCTATTGGTATCGAAGGAAATATTTATATTGGCGGGATCGGACTGGCTCGCGGATATTACAATAATCCGACGCTGACTTCCGAAAAATTTATTCGAAATCCCTTTAATCCTGATGAAAGGATCTACCAAACCGGTGATACAGGAAGATGGCTTCCTGACGGAAACATCGAATATTATGGGCGCAGTGATTTCCAGATTAAAATCCGGGGATTACGCATCGAACCAGGTGAAATAGAAACCAGCTTATTAAATCATCCCGATATCCATCAGGCGTTTGTGACAAAATACCGGTATAACGAAGAAGACATCCTCTGTGCATATTATGTTGCAGACACAAAAACAGATCCGGACAAGCTCAGGACATACTTACTCCAACACCTGCCAGCGTATATGGTGCCTTCTGTATTTTATCATCTGGAACGTATGCCGGTCACCACAAATGGCAAAGTGGAGCGGAACAAGCTCCCTGCACCAGGCATAGATGAAAAAACCAAAATTGTGCCTCCTGAAACCGAAACGGAATCAGCCTTACTCGAAATCTGGTCTCAGGTTTTAAAAACAGATGCCGGAAGCATCGGCATTGATTCAGATTTCTTCCAGCTTGGAGGACATTCGTTGAGAGCTATCAGCCTGATCGCTAAAATCCACAAACAATTTAATACTGAATTGCCTCTTGATATTATTTTCAGATGCCCCACCATTCGTCAGCTGGCTCCGGAAATTCTTGAGTATCAATCCAGATCGTTTGAAAATATTTCCAGTTCAGCACCAAAACCCCACTATGAGCTTTCTCCTGCTCAAAAGCGTCAATTCATATTGTATGAAATGAACAGAGCGTCAACAGGTTATAATATGCCGGCTGCTTTTGAACTCGATGGCGTTATTGATATCGACAGACTGGAAAATACGTTCAAAACAATCATCTCACGCCATGAAAGCCTTCGCACCTCCTTTATGCTTATTGATAATGAGCCCGGACAGATTATCCATGAAGATTTTCATTTCGCAATCGAACGATTAACAAGCAGGAACAGCGATGAGACACAACGGCTCTTTCATGCGTTTGTCAAACCATTCGATCTCACAGAAGCGCCATTGATCCGGGTAGCCCTTGTCGATGAAGGTACCGGAAACCATATCCTCTTTATCGATATGCATCATATTATTGCTGACGGAACTTCCATTATGTTGTTATTGAAGGAATTTACGCAAGTATTCATGGGAGAACAACCTGCTCCTCTAAAGATCCAGTATAAAGATTTTGCCGAATGGAAACATAAGCAATCCATCTCGGGAGCTTACCAGGATCAGAGTGACTATTGGAGGAAGGTATTCGAAGATGAAGTTCCTGTATTAGACATCCCTACGGATTATGCACGTCCGCCCCTTAAAAGTTTTGAAGGAGCACAAAAAACATTTTCCATCAGCGAAAAAAATAAAAACCGTATCATAGAAATAAGTCGGAAAAACAAAACCACTCCGTTTGTCGTTTTGCTCGCAATAATAAAAATTCTGTTATCCAGACTAAGCGGACAAAATGACCTTGTTGTTGGCACATCCTCCGCAGGCCGGAATCACGCGGATCTGGAAAATGTGATCGGTATGTTCATCAATACCCTTCCCATCCGGAGCAGATTTACGGATGAATTTAGCTTCATACAGCTCATTGATTCAGTGCGCGATGCCTCGGTAAATGCCTTCAGAAATCAGGATTTTCAGTTCGAGGAGCTCCTTGAAAACCTGATATTGATGCGCGATACCAGCCGAAACCCGTTATTCGACATCATGTTTATTTACCAAAACATTGAAAGCGGCGAATTTTCAATACCTGGTGTCTCTATCAAACCTCTCAAGCAGGATATTACCGTTTCAAAATTCGATCTTACATTTGAGGTATTTGAAACGGACACTGAATTTATCGTTAACCTCGAATATTGTTCGAAACTGTTCTTACCGGATACCATTGAACGCTTCATGAGGTATTTTATGCACATTACAGATGTCGTTTGCAACAATGGTGACATACGGCTTAAAGATATATCCCTCGATTCGGAGGAGAAGCTTTTGGATATGTGCATGGATTTCAACCGAACCAAACAAAAAATACCTTTTGACAAGACCATCATCGAGCTGTTTGAGAATCAGGTGCGTGAAATCCCTGATCAACCAGCCATAATTTCTTCATCTGAAACGCTTAGCTATGAAGAACTGAATGAGCGATCAGAGCTATTATCCAGAGCGCTGGCAGCAAATGGAGTTCGGCCCAACACCCTGGTAGCGGTTTTTGGGGGGAGGTCTGTGGAAACAGTCATTGGAATTCTGGCCGTCTTAAAATCAGGAGGGGCCTACCTGCCTATAGATGTGAATTATCCTGAAGAACGGATCCGGTTTATGCTCAAAAATGCAGATATCCGGCATATTGTGTCAGACAGGTTGACTCCTTTGGGAGAAAATATGGACTGTTTCATCGATATCAGGGATTACATGAGCTATCATCACTATGAGGAACCGGTCAGCGATCACGCTTCCGCTTCCGATCTGGCGTATGTAATTTTTACTTCAGGCTCAACGGGCAATCCAAAAGGCGTAAAAGTAAAGCATTCGGGAGTGGTCAATACATTGCTGTGCCGTCAATCGGAGTATGATCTGCAAAATAATGATGTTTGCGCTCAGCTATTTTCACCTTCATTTGATGGCTTTGTAACAAGCTTTTTTACCCCGTTGGTAAGCGGGGCATCTGTTTTGCTGATCAACGATGAAGAAATACGGGATGTCGGGACAATTATCCGTCTCCTGGCTGATCATAAGGTATCACACTTCATCAGTGTTCCGGTGTTGTATAATGAGATAATCAAAAATATCGAAACGAATCAACTACCTGATCTCCGGTCTGTAACGCTTGCCGGCGACAAACTTGCTGAGGATATTATCAGATTGTCCGGAGAAAAATTGCCGGCAACAGAAATAGCCCAGGAGTACGGGGTTACAGAAGCATCCGTAATGTCTACAATGTTCCGTAATCAGCAAAAAAGTAACAAAGTACTGATTGGCAAACCTGTATGGAACACACAGATCTTCATACTCGACAAATATAAAAAAATACAACCTGTCGGGGTGCCTGGTGAGATACATATTGCCGGTGTAGGGGTAGCTGAGGGCTATCTGCATAATGAGGAACTCACACAAAAACGGTTTTTTGCCAATCCGTACAATACTTCCGGGAGGATGTATGCTACCGGTGATATGGGAAGATGGACCAAAGAAGGCAATATCGAGTTCCTGGGAAGAAATGACCATCAGGTTAAAATCCGGGGATTCAGGATCGAATTGGGAGAAATAGAATCAAAAATCAGAGAACTTACGGAAATTGAAAATGTGGTTGTTGTAGATAAGCTGGACTTCAATGGCAACAAGTATCTGTGTGCCTATTTCATCAAAAATCAGGAAATTGAACTGGACACGATCAGAGGTCATCTTATCTCCGGTCTCCCGGGATTTATGTTGCCACACCAACTTGTTGATCTGGATGAATTTCCTGTAACCGAAAATGGAAAAATTCACATAAATGCCCTCCGAAAACGAGCTGACCATTTTACGGAATCCAATATTTATGTAGCTCCGAAGACTGAATTGGAAGAACTCCTCGTAGAAATATGGAAAGATGTTCTGGCTGTTGAGAAAATTGGCATAAAAGATAACTATTTCTTTTTTGGCGGGGATTCCATAAAAGCAATACAGATCGCAACAAAACTTAAGGAATCAGGCTACAATATAGATATTTCCCAGATATTTCAATTACCTACGATTGAAGAGCTGGCCCTCTATATCCAGGACCTTGAATCAGATCAGGTAGACGAGGATTTTGAAGGATATATTCCCTTTTCACCAAATCATAAGGCATTTATTGAACAAAATGGTAAATGGCAGAACACCTATCAGACAAAAACCATACAATTGCTTGAACCGGTAAGTGCTGATGAATTTAATGCCATTCTCAATTTTGTTTACAGGATCCATGACGGTCTACGATTGGTATACAAAGAAAACCAGCTGTATCTCAATAAGTACATTGAAATGAATCTGGTCATGGAGGCTAAACCATCAGAGGATGTAATTCAGGATGTAATCAAAGGTATTAACATCGATGAAGGTCCTTTGTTCAGAGCACTTATCAACAACACTTCGGTTGTATTTATACTTCATGAATTGCTGGAAGATGACTGGACATGGAAGATCCTTCTGGAAGATGTTAATATTTTATTACACCAACAAAGGCAAAAAATACCCCTTAAACTTCCCCCTCGAACCGGTTCAATAAAAGAATATGCGATCTTGTCTGAAAAATACCTGACGTCTGCGGAATTTGAAGAAGATATCAAATACTGGTCTGGCACGACCTGTTCCAATATATTTACACCAGATGATCAAACAGACAATTTCGGTACAGAAACCATTGGTATAAGCTTTAATAACCGGTTTTCGGAACAGTTTTTATCTTCAGCAAATGATGCGTTCCATTCCCATTCGTTTGAACTGTTTATATCAGCCTTGCTGCAAGCCTGTAGTAAAATAAATGAACTGGATGGTTACAGCTTTGATATTGTCAATGAAAACAGGGACGATATATTCGGGAACTATTCAAACAGAAGGACGATTGGAAAATTCAAGACACATTTTCCAGTGTACCTTCCGTATATCAGCGAAGATCTGTCTACCCAGATACGACAAAACATTGAAATATTAAGAGGTATTCCAAAAAATGGTCTCCCATGGTTCATGTCGTTGTCCGACACCAATGAATCCCCGATCCTCCGGGTTCATTATGTTGATCTGTATAATTACGAGATCAATGATTGTTTGTTTACTACCGAAAATTTCTTTGATCCGGAAGAAACAGATAAGATCCAGGTAAATTGTTTTGCAGATCCAGGTCAGCTTGAGATAATTGTGACCTATCCGGCTGAAATATATGACAAAAAGGAAATGAAGCGTTTTTCTGAACTTCTGAAAAGCGAAATGGAACGCATTTGTGAATATTGTGTGTCCAGAGAATTTATTGTCGAAACACCGGATGATCTTTCGTTTAAAGATATTTCCATGGATGCCCTGGATTCACTTGAGTCGTTCTTTGATTCTGATAACTTTTAATAAACATGCTGTATATACTGATTTCCATACTGATCATCTTCGCTGTCCCACTGTTTATCGGTGTACTGGAATTATTTACCGGTAAAAGGACGATAACAAAATTTAATGCCCTGTTAATCAAAGATTTATCCTTTGCTGTCCTTATTGCTGTTCCCTATTTTGTAGGTATTTACCTCCTTTCTTCAGGAACTTCATTTCCTTACGAGAGTTCTTATTTGCCGGACACGGAATATACGTTATTACAAAACTTGTTGTACGCAATTGTCGGTCTGGCTGTACTTACATATTTTTTCTTCCGGATCTTCCAGAAAAAGGATATGTTCAGGCAATCATTACCATTTGTGATCTCATTGAGCTTCCTTACCGGTATCGCCAATACATCATTTATTTTTCTGGTGGTAAACAGCATACATTTTGAGGATAACAGAATATTCCTTCTCTACTACTTTCTGCTTGCCCTGATAACATTTATTATCTCAAGAAAAATCGCCGAAACCCGACTGATCCGGTTAATGCTTTCCATCATTTATCAATACCGGCTAAAACTGATTGATAAAATATTGTTCGCTTCCTATCGTGATTTTGAGAAGATCGACCGTGGAAGGGTTTTGGAGATTCTGAGCGGAGACACCAAAAGGATCGGAAGCGCTGCGGGCATGCTGGTAGCCTTTATGACATATCTGGTATCTGTTATCTGTGCTTTTGCATACCTGGCAACGATATCGCTTCTTGCTACCGGGTTCACCTTGCTGGTCACCATATTTCTTGCTGCCCTGTACATGTTTGTAAGCTCGAAAGCACAACGTCACTTTGAACATGCCCGCGATACTGAAAATACGTTTATGTCGTATGTCAACGGAGCTATAAATGGATTTAAGGAACTGACCATTAATCCGTTAAAAAAGAACGAATACAAAGCGGAGTTTGAAGAGATCTGTGATAAATACCGGTCATCTCAGGGTATCGCCAACATCCAGTTTGTTAATATTTCCCTGTTTGGAAATGTGCTGATCATGGCGCTGATCGGATCGTTGGTCTTTGCACTTCCGGCCATAATACCTGACATCAAACTGGTCGGGTTGATGGGGTATGTAATGGTGCTGCTATATATCATCGGGCCCGTTGATGCTATTGTGCATATGTTTCCCGGCATTATAGAAATAAAGGTTTCCTGGCGCCGGATACAAAATTTCATAAAAGAACTTGAGACACCGAAACATATTGGTGAAGTCCCTGAATTATCAGACCGCCGGATTTCATCGCTTGAAGTGCAGGATATAACGTTCAGCTATCAAAAAAATGAAGATGAAAATTTCACCCTAGGACCTGTAAACTTCCGGCTTGAAGGGGGTTGCATTTTATTTGTTATCGGGGGCAACGGAAGTGGAAAAACCACCCTTGGAAAACTTCTTACAGGTTTATACCATCCCGAAAACGGCTCCATCCTGGTTGATGGCAACGCTATTGAAGGCAACAACCTTGGCAATTATTTCTCGACCGTCTTCAGCGATTTTCATCTTTTCAAGAGAATCTATGGTATTGATGAAGTGTCGCATGAGAAGTCTGAAGATCTGCTGAACCTGTTTCAGCTGAATGAAAAAGTAAAGATCAGGAACAATGAATACAGCACCATCGAATTGTCCAACGGACAAAGAAAAAGGCTGGCGCTTTTGCAATGTTTTCTGGAGGACAAGCCGGTTTATCTGTTTGATGAATGGGCAGCAGATCAGGATCCGGTATTCAGAAAGTTCTTTTACCATAAACTGTTGCCCTCCATGAAAGATCAGGGGAAAATCGTCATTGCTATAACGCATGATGACCACTATTTCGATATGGCAGATACCATTATTAAGCTTGATACGGGTAAGCAGGAGTATATAAAACAGCCCGACTTAACAAAAACAGATATTGTATTATGATTGAGATACAAGAAGAAAAGCCCATAATCATCAAAGAAAGTACCTATACGCTTTACGGGATAATACGTGAAGCCCCGAATGCTGAAAAAATGGTCATATTAGCTCCCTGGGTTATGGGTGACCGGACCGGTGTCGGACGAATGTATGTCGAGCTGGCAAGAAAAATGCAGGAAAATTCAATTACCTCCATATGTGTGGATATGCCGCAGATTAATTACAGCTTCGATCCGCAATTCAGCGACGACCATTATGTTGAGTGTTATGCGATATACCTGGAAAAAGTATATCAAACCATGCGGGATATCTATCCTGAAACAGAAATCATCATCCTCGGTTTTTGTTCATCGGCAATTCCGGCGATCTATGTCTCCAGAAAGCACAACCTCAACAAGGTCATTACCCTGAATCCGTACCATTTTCCGCTCACGATGGTAAAAAAGCCTGTACATGAATCCTTTATCGACTATATAAAATATTATTCCAATACGATTGACATGCTTCATATTATAAGTGAAAAGGAAGAAGATTTTTTATCAAAGCGTGACTATATCCAGAAGTATTTTGAAGACGAAAATTGTAATGTGCACGTGGAGCGCATCATGGGAGCAAATCATACATTTGACGGATGGTTGTTAAAAAAAGAAGTACATGAAAAATTACTGAACTGGATTACAAACTGACATAATATGGAAGAATTGTTTTTTATAAATACCGGAATAAACGGGGATTCCCGAAAAATATTTATTCATGCTTTATTCAATCAAAATAAGGAAGGGGTTTTCATGATCCTATTCAATCCTTTTTTGGACCGGATAGCTGAATTCTCCGCGCGAAAAACTCAGGTTGAAATTGCCCGGACCCTCAATTCGCAGGGCGTTAATACCATCCATTTTGATTACTACGGCACAGGTGACAGTGGTGGTGAACTGTATGAAATTGATTTTAAAAAATCGATCAATGATGCAAAAGAGATCATCCGATACATAAAAAGTAACTACACCCCAACAAAAATTATCCTGTTTGGTATACGATTTGGCGCTGATCTTGCTATGCGAGTTGCCCGTGAATATGATGAACTGGACAACCTGATCCTCTTTGAACCGGTCATAAATGGTAAATATTTTTATAAAGAAAAAAAATACATCGTAAAGTCGAATCATTTGCTCTGGAACATAAAACCTGAGATGGCGATTGAGATCAATGGTAAAATGCATGAAGATTTTGACGGCATCCCATTTTCTGATACAATGACGGATTTTATTTGTGAAATGAGATCTGATGAGTTGGATATAAAAGGAAAAAATATGTTACTATTCAATCTCGATACCACCAAAGGAAGCCAAAAGGTCGATTCCATTTCAAATAAAAAGCATATCGAAAGTTTTTTAGTGAACCAAAAACAGAAAAATCGTATTAAAGAAATCAGGCCGGATGTGTCGGAGGGACCCATACTGATGAATCGGAAAGTAGCAATGATTATTTCAAAATTTGTCTCTCTGGTAGGATTGTCTGATACGGTTAGAGCATAAATTACAGCAATTCCTCATAGCAGGCAGCAACCGTATATTGATCTTTCCAGTTACAGATGTCCAGATAGGTAAAGGTAGTATCCTGATAAATAAACTGATTGCCGCTCTCGGTATTCAGCTGTTTAACATCGTAATACAAACCGGTGCCGAATGCTTTTATAAGTGATTCTTTAGCTGAAAACAACCGAAAAAAATATGTCGCCCTGTTATCGGTTTCAAGCGAATTGAATCTGTTGAGCTCATCATTGCTAAAAATTTGACGTGACATACCGTCCAACTCCAATTTTGTGTCAATAAATTCTATATCGACACCCAGTTTACCTGCTGTTGAAATTCCGATTACCACATATTCTCTGGCATATGAAAAACTGAATGCTATTTCAGGAAAGCTTTCCAGTGAAGGCTTTTGGTATTTGTTATAAACAATATTGAAGTTAGAAATATCAAATTTTTCTTTTAATAATTCATAAAGAAACGAACGCGAAAGTAATCTCCTGTTCTCGTCCTCTGCAAACCGGTACTTATTGATCCGATCCAGTTGAGAATCCGGAATGATGGATCGGTTAATATTTCCGATATTATCTGATAAACTGAGAATAAACATCTCTGAATGGTCATTAATCTGATGTGAATTTTCAATAGTATAATTATTCACTTGCTTTAATTATTAAACATTTAACGTAAAAATATAATACCAATGCTAACGTTTTAGATACAATATTTAACATAGTATATTAAATAAAAATTAACTTAAATTTAACTTATCGTGTAATTTGATGTTATATTGCATTAATAATGCGCACAATTATTACTTTTACAGATGCTTATCCCTGCCATTATGCGTCTTAATAAACCCAAAACACTCTGAATTATAAAATAAGAAAGTTAAAATCTAATAGAAACCAATAACTATAATAAGATGATTGATTCTTTAAATTTTCTTCAGGATGAATCAAAACCGAATGTTTCCGTTTTTAACAAAATGGCTTTATTCCATAAGAAAATGATTTTTTATGGTTTGCTAACCATTTTTATACTATTGACCTGCTTTAACAGATTCGTCTACGAAAAAATAAAAACCAAATTGATACAGTCACTGTACCTGTTTCAGGATGAAATAGACACCGGAGCAGATAAAGCCCTTAAAACCCGAATTAATGAGCTGGAACAAAGCGTTCATCAGTTAAAGGGCGAGATTGAAAAGAAAGAATCACTTATTACTTCACTTTCCTTCAAATTGACGCAAAAAAACGAGTTGAATACCACCATAAAAGACAA
>JBNKDZ010000249.1:0-5452 GCA_050288525.1 Cyclobacteriaceae bacterium | reverse complement strand
GCCCTAAGCACTACAGGCAGCATGCAAATCGCAGGTGGCATGAAGGTTATGGGCGCATATTTGACAGCCGGATCTGCCAGGATCGGAAAATCTGCCTGGGGTAGTGATTACGCTCATTTTAGCCATGTTAACAATACTGGCACAGGAAACTATGCCTTATTGCAAAGGTATACCGGAGAGACCTTCCTAAATGCTGCACCTGATACCCAACTAAATTTCAGGATAGGTAATGACACCAAAATGTATCTGGATGCAAATGGTAAGTTCCATATTTTAAATGAAGTATTCATCCCTTCAGACAAGAGCCTCATTCTGGGTGAAAATTTATCAACGGGAATACGTATGTTCAGGTCCAGAACCTACAATTCTAATTTCATTGACTTTAGCCCCGGACCATTATATTTCAGAAATGGAACGAACTGCTCCATGATTATGCAAAGCAACGGAAGTATTGCAATAAACATGAGTGTTGACTATAACAATCCCGGGAAAGATTATGCCCAGGGATATCAGCTGGCAGTAAACGGGAGTGTACTCTGTGAGGAATTAAGTGTCATAAAAGATGTACCCAATTCCGATCATGTCTTCAAAGAGGATTATGAATTAAAATCATTAAAAACTGTCGAAAAATTTGTTAAGGAGAATCATCATTTACCGGAAGTGCCTTCTGCCGAATCTTTCAGAAAAAGTGGTTATAAAGTAGGAGAAATGGACGATCTCCTGTTGAGAAAAATAGAAGAACTAACGCTATATCTAATCCAACAAGATAAAAGGATTGACGCTCTGGAGGCAGAGAATTTGGAACTTAAATCAGGAAAGAATTAAAAAAATAAAATGATGAAAAAATATTTATTGGTTTTTTTATTCTTTCCTTCAATTGCATTTTCTCAGATAACCGGGGAAAGGATAAAAGATAATCTGCAGAAATACTGGAATTACAGAGAAAGACTCGACAAATATTTCGTTGTACTAGATCCCTCAAACAGACCAGGAACGAATATTCCGGCAGCATTTATTAAGGGCAATACCATCGATTACAATGATGGTAATGGCACTTTACAATATTATCTTGGCCTGTTAGCAACAGAATACGCATTGTTAAAAATGAATAATTTAGATTACCTGCAAACAAAAAATCAGTTGAAATGGGCGTTGAATGCTGTTGACAGAATTGATTTGAACGCTGAAAAGTATTTTCGGGATAATGGATCTGTGGATTCAGAGAATGATTTAAATGGATTTTTCATTAGAGATGATGTTGATGAAAATATTAAATGGCACCCGAATTATCCTGAAGAATTAAAATGTGAGGAAACAACTATTAATTCAATGTTTACACAGCAAGATACTGATCCTGATTCTCAGGTATGTGGGAAATGGAATTCTTTTATTAATAGCCGGGACAATGTATGGCATTATTTATTAAACCTAGCTCTTGTAGTTAAGTTGGTTGATGACCCGGATATAAAATTACAGGCTCAAAAAATTGCTTATCGAATGGTCCGTCATTTTTGGGGATGGAGCAATTCAGGTCTGCTAACTTGTTGGTATGTTGAAAATCCTGTTTGTCATGATTATGTGTCTGGAGGCGGAGAAGTGGATGTAATGAAATTAGGCTCCGAGATTTGTGAATATTCGGCCCGTGTACAGGGCATGCGGTGGGGATTTGTCGGAGCAGTAAATGAAATAACCAAAGGTTCAGGTATCGATGATGTATGGCAAAAAATGAAGATAGTGAGAAAAGAAAAAGTAATTGAAGCTTTCTATGCTCCAGTTAACTGGATATGGGAATTAAATGATAACAGCAGACCTTACAGTAGATTAAGTTTATCGACAGTAATAGGCAATTCTGTATGGCAAGAATATAATTCCAATCATTTGTATGATTTTCTGGAAAGTGAAAAAAATGCATCTGCTCAACATTTTGAACATTTTCCCCTCATATACCAGATTCTCCATGGAGATGACCCTGGCAGGTTTGACAAATATGATATGACAGAAATTAATTGGTATTTGGATCTTTTTGACGGATTAGTAGATGTCAGTGATTTTAATGAATACTCTTCAGATAAATGGTGGTCTTCGAACAGATTAGTATGGGCTCAGAAACCTGGCAGCCACCGTGATAAAGATTTGAGTCACATTGATTTCATGTTGTTATACAATTTATTCAGGTTAGTATATGTTGAAAAAATGGAACACAATTTATCCAGTGATTTTTTTTCATGTAATAATGCTAATACTGCACAAAACAATATTTTCGATTTTTCAAGAGTCAATTCAGGTTGCTCGCTGGTCAATGAAGCAGGTAATAAAATAGTATTTCAACCTGGCTTCAAAGCTTTTAACGGATCAACAGTCAAGGCAAGGATCATCAACATGGAGAATTATAGATATGAAAAGCTGGATACAGATAAGGATATTCATCTGCATTATCTGGATTCTAAATGCACAAAGTTGTTTTTAAAAAGCAATGCAAGACTAACAGAGAATACATCTCAAAATTTAATAAGTAAAAATGATTCTAAACTTATGATTTATCCAAATCCATCTTTCGGATTTATTAATGTTTCAATTTTTGGCATGAATGGTAAAAAACAGTTAAATGTTTTTAATGTCTCAGGTGAATTAATTTATACAACAGAGTTTACTCAGGATAAATATGATATTGATCTAAGCCGTTACCAAGCTGGATTCTATTATATACAAATAACTAATTTCTCAGAAACAATATCAGAAAAACTGATTTTAGAATAATTAATTAGAGACTATACTAAACAATTTATTCATTTAAAAAAAGGAGGTCGATTTGGCCTCCTTTTTGTTTTTATCATTAAAGAAAGGCTTTTTAAAGACCTCTCCAAATATTTTGATTAAATCATTCTTTGATACAACGGATATAAGAATAATACTGCGGGCCATGTGCAAATGTTTGGACATTTTCACCAATATTTAAGATCCATATAGAAGTGGTTTGTGGAGAATACTTTTCTCCTGCATAATTAATAATTTCTCCAAATTCTCTATATTCCGAACCAGTAAACCAGCCTCCTCCTTTTGCAGAAAAACCACTTTCATTGGTGCCTGATTTGCCTTCCTTCCAATAATCAGTATCATTATCTTTTAGTTTAATGACTGCCTCAGGACCAAGAAAAGCAAGAAGTGTTTCAAAATCAGAACTAGAGGGGATTTTCCAGCCTGTCGGACATAAATTACTGCTTATTATAGCATTTTGATAAATCCTGCCATATGTATCTTTTAATTCCACACTATCCTTATATGTAAAACTTTGCAAACCATTACCATCACGATCTCTTGTTGTCCTCAGACTTTCACTCATCCAGATCTGATCCCCAATCTTTACCCAGCCATAATTGTTATTGTCAATATCATTGACAGAACCTACTAAACCTGCTGCTTTTAACGCATTTTCTGTTGCTCCAAATCCACGTAGTGTACCTACTCCTACACCTAATCTAAAAATATCCTCCAACGGCATATCAGCTTCATACATTTCCAAAACCGAAAATCCTGCTCCCTTCAGATCCTCGGCTGATACACCTTCCTCAATAAAATCTTCCAGGGTATAATCGTTCTCAATAAACGCCTGAAGTGTCACCTCATCCAAAGAAAGTAACTCCTCCATTGTATACCCTCCTGACATCATGTTTTCAAGTGTTACCCCGGCATCATATACAGACTTGACAGGCACTTCACTACTCTTCAAATCACTAACAGTAAACCCTCCAGCCAATACTGACTGAACAGACTGTCCAGCGTCCATAATATCCTGTAGCGGTACATTCGCTGCTTTAAGCCCTGCGATATCTATCCCTTCAATTGCCAACAACTCATTCACCGAATAATCAGCTTTCCACAAGTCTGCCACCGGAACATCAGCGTCAAACAACTGCTGAAGGGTGATACCATTCGATTTTAACTCCGCAATGGTGATCTCATCTTCTTCCAGCAGCTCACCCAATGTAAACCCTGCGGTAAGAATATCTTCGACAGAAACTTCTGCCAGAAGAAACTCTTCCAGGGTATACCCTTCTTTTTTAAGATCAGAAATAGAAATTCCCAGCAAAATAGAATTCTGAAGATCCTTAACACGCTGAGCTTGTGTTTTACTTGTTGGCTTGGTATTTGGGTCCGTCTCGCCTCCGTCTTTTCCACATGAGACCACTAAAAGAAATACCGCAAAAAAAGCATAAAGGGATAATCGTGTTATTTTCATGTTTGTTATGTTTATGGTAATCAATTCTAATTCTATTCAGAATCTTTAATACAGCGTACATAAGAATAATCATCTTTGTTCAAATCCAATAAAAACGCACTTCTATCAGACCCAACCCTAAAAACTTTAACACCAGCATTATTCGGATTTCCTGTTGTGCTCCCATATACAACAAATTCAAGTATTTCTTTGTAACCATTATATTTTTGCTTCCATCCTCCTCCTCTTGCTGAGAAACCACTTTCATTTGTTCCTATATTACCTTCTCCCCAATGTTCTTCTCCTTTTTCCTTAATCTTAATATCTACATCAGATCCCAGAAAATCCAATAATGCATGCCAATCATCATAGGATGGAACATACCATCCTTCAGGGCACATCTGGTCACTTGCTATATATACATTCCTATAAATCCTGCCATAAATTTCTTCAAGTTCAAGGCTATCCTTATAAATATAACTTTCGATTTCATTGCCGTTACGATCTCTAGTTGTTCTCAGACTTTCACTCATCCAGATCTGATCTCCAATCCTTACCCAGCCATAATTATTATTATCGATATCATTGACAGACCCTACCAATCCGGCTACTTTTAAAGCATTTTCTGTCGCCCCAAATTCACGTAAAGTCCCTACTCCGACCCCTAATCCAAAAATATCCCCTAAAGGCATATTAGCTTCATACATTTCCATAACCGAATATCCTGCCCCCCTCAGATCCTCGGCAGATACGCCTTCTTCAATAAAATCTTCCAATGTGTATCCATTTTCAATAAACGTCTGAAGCGTCACCGCTTCCAAAGAAAGCAACTCGCCCATTGTATACCCTCCTGACATCATGTTTTCAAGTGATACCCCGGCATCATAAACAGACTGAACCGGCACTTCGCTACTTTTCAGGTCACTAACAGTAAACCCTCCTGCCAATACTGACTGAACCGACTGTCCAGCGTCCATAATATCCTCTAGCGGTACATTCGCTGCTTTAAGGTCTGCAATATCAATCCCCTCGATTGCCATCAACTCGTTCACTGAATAATCAGCTTTCCACAGGTCTGCCACCGGAACATCAGCGTCAAACAACTGCTGAAGGGTGATACCATTCGATTTTAACTCCGCAATGGTGATCTCATCTTCATCCAGCAGCTCACCCAATGTAAACCCTGCGGTAAGAATATCTTCGACAGAAACTTCTGCCAGAAGAAACTCTTCCAGG
>JBNKDZ010000248.1:0-1821 GCA_050288525.1 Cyclobacteriaceae bacterium | reverse complement strand
TACGGTTTTTTTGGAGGGCAGTATTACTTTTTGCTATTGGATACGGACATCATCTGTTTTACGGAGGAGATATATTAGCGATTTATGCGGTTTTAGCACCTTTCCTGATCCCGTTTTATAAAATCAATAACAAATGGCTGTTGATAACAACAGGGGTGATTTTTATCGGTTTGCCAAAATATTTATTGTATCTTATCACGAACGGTGCAAATTTATTTGATGTCCCTTCTATAGGGGATTCGGAGAGTCCATTAAGTCAGGAAATATTCAATACATTGCAAAACGGCTCATTATTGGATGTATTTAAAGCCAATATTGTGTACGGAATGAAAGTGCAATTCAACTTTCAAATAACTTCGGGCCGGTTTTTTCAAACATACGGATATTTTTTGCTTGGTCTCTTTCTTGGTAAGACCGGTCTGTTCAGAAATGTAGAAAATTTTATTCCATATATCCGGAAAACCATGAAATGGTCAGCAATTTCCATAGGAATAATTTTACTCGTTACGATTATTTCTTTCCCGTTTATCCCTCAACCAATTGAATTTTCATCTCCCTGGGTCCAGAAATTTGGAATGAACATGTATAGTCTGATCAATTTTTTCATGGCAGTTTGGATCTGTGGTGGTTTTGTACTGCTATACCAAAAATCAAATTGGCAAAAGCGTCTGTCCTTTTTTGCACCCTATGGTCGCATGGCTCTGACCAATTATGTGTCGCAGGCAGTCGTAGGTACATTTCTGCTGTATGGCTACGGCCTTGGTCTGGGTGCTCAGATCCGGACCTTATACCTGTTTTTATTTGCTATTGTCTTCGTTGTTATTCAGACCTATGCCAGTAAAATATGGTTAAACTACTTTAACAACGGTCCTTTGGAATGGCTGTGGCGTTGTGGCACCTACCTGAAAATTCAACCATTACGAAAAAAAAGGAATTGGCACCCGTGAAGGTGCCTGTTGAGAAATAACAGATCATATAAAGTCTATGGTTATATAATCTCTGAAATAGCCGATTCAAGCAGTTTATTAAATGTATCGGGTTTCTCAATCATTGGATAATGTCCTGTTGCATGTATTTCAACAATTTCAAAGGATGATTTACAGTTGTTTTTCAAGCCTTCGATGTTAGTGGGGATGGCATCGCTGTTGAGCAGAACAAGTTTGTAATTCAGTTCCCGGAGTTTTTGTGCTTCCTTTGGCGAATATTCAATTACATGATTTAAGGTGGATGTGCCGGTTACAGGATTGGTATCAGCAAAATCTTTCTTAACCCTGTCTTTTACATCAACACTGGTTGAAACGTGAAACATCATCATATCCGCATAGTTTCTTACCGTATTTGCATAATCAGATTCAAGCATCTTTTTGAAATTTTCAACCTCATTTGCCTGTTCTGGAGTAAATGGCATATCGACCATTTTAAAATTGTCGATCCCAATAAGACCGATGACAGAAGGATGGTTTTTCAATCCGGCTTCCAGTATGATGTCCCCACTCATGGAGTGACCAATCAGGATGACGTGTTTTAAATTCAGCTTTTCGATAAATTCGATGATATCAGTGGCATAGGCTTCAACCGTCCAGTCTGTTCGGGTGGAGGAGGATTGTCCGAATCCCGGGAGGTCAGGAGCGATAACACGATATTTTTCTGAGAAGTGATCAATCTGGCTTCTCCAGTATGCTCCGTTTATGCTCCATCCATGCAAAAATAGCAAGGTCGTATCTCCGGCGCCTTCATCGATATAATGGATTGAAGTGGATCCGTCTTTTATTGTCAGGTTTTTTTCAAAATTGCCAGCATAAGATATTTTTGACATTCCCA
>JBNKDZ010000247.1:0-11599 GCA_050288525.1 Cyclobacteriaceae bacterium | reverse complement strand
CTGAAAGGTATGCTGAAAACTATCAAACAGGTTTCTTGGCTGCAATGCGTTTAGATATTCAACCTTTATGGGAATCGGCCTTTGGTACCCTTGACGGTATCCTTGCCAGCTCATACGGTTTGACCTAAGAAAAACTTTTTTTGTAAACTTTATTTCCAATGCCGGCCCTTTATGGGCTGGTGTTGTTTTAAATCTTACTGACATGGCAAATAATATAGTACCCTCAAAAATAAAGAAAGTAAAAGGCACATACAGGGCAGACAGAGCCGTAAAAAATGAGATGGAACCAATTCCATTACATAAAGTACCGAAGCCGCCTGAGAGCCTTAAAGGCATTGGTTTAGAAGAATGGAACAGGGTGTGTAAAAATCTCCTGGCGTTGGGTATGTTAAATGACATTGATCTTTCTATGTTGGCCGCTTATTGCAGTGAAATTAGTATGTATTCATTGTTTATTGTAGAAGCTCAAAAGAATCCCATTATCGAGCTGAAAACGAGAGAAGGAACCCTGAAGGCGAAAAAAGAAAATCCTTTCTTTAAAATGGCACATGAGGCACTTGATAAAGCTCATGCCATTGCCGTACAATTCGGTTTTACCCCGGCATCCCGGACAAAAATAAATATGCCCTCAAAGGCTGATAAAACACCGTTAGAACAATTGAAAGAGAAGTATAAAAGATAAGATATTAAGACAAAAAAAACGTTTTACCGTGTTTTTCAGGGCCTCTAGGAGGCTTTGTTTTTTTAATACTTAACTATTTAATTTAGAACGTGTAAAAGTTTTCTGAAATAGTTTTAAAAGGTTACAAACTTGATATTTATAAGGATAAATAAAATAGATAGGCAAATATTACATTGTATAATTAGAAAATACTATATTTCGTAAACTAATCCAATCAATAGATGACAACAAAATTATTATCTGCCAAGTATATCGCTGAGTGTATAATTGCCATTGCTGATGAGGGTGAAAATAGTGATATGACCAATCTAAAATTACAGAAATTACTTTATTATGCTCAAGGCACATCACTTGTAACATTAAACAAAAGACTTTTTAAAGAGGATCTTTATAAATGGCAGTATGGTCCCGTGGTGCCCGAAGTTTATCATTATTTTAAGAAATTCGGGGATCAAATTATTTCTCTCGAAAATAATGTTGATCTTTCTAAATTAGGTAATGAACAAAGAGAAATATTACATGATGTGTATGATTTTTTCGGTCAATTCTCTGCAATAAGATTGATGCATTTTACACATTCAGAACCTCCCTGGAATAATGCTAACTTGAATGAAGTTATTCCTGAGGATGCTTTAAAATCATTTTTCAAAGATATAGTCACAATCGATTAAGCCATTTGATGTCAAAGAAGAAAAGGACATTTAAAAAGGAAATTTCCCAAAAAAGTAAAAGATTCAATTATAGCCCCATTGAAACGATTTCAATTGAACATCACAAACATCCTATTTTTTGCTTTAAACATATTCATAGGGACTATAATTTAAATTCATGTGACGATAAAGAAAAGATTGCTTTTATTGATCAATTAATGAAACTTAGCGATCTTTCTTGGCAAGAAATCGAATATTCCCAAAGGCATGGAATCGGTACAGAAAAGATTTCTATAAATACACTAAAAGCAAACTGCCCCACATTTATTACTGGGGATATTGAATATCTACTTGCATTAAGATTTTTCAAAAAAATGCCCTTTTTAGTTCATCGAAATAAATTTATCGCTCACGTAATTTTTATTGATCCAAAAGGGACTCTATACGACCATTAGGATATTAGTCTTTGCAAATAAGATTTAATTCACACATTCATATACACAAAAAAATAACCGATTTAAAATTTAGTTTTTAAAATTCAATTCTGGTATGTTGTACCCAATGTTGTACCTTAAAAGCAAAAAAGCCCTTAAATCATGAAATTTAAAGGCTTTTTGCAGAGGGTGAGGGATTCGAACCCCCGGTACCTTGCGGTACAACGGTTTTCAAGACCGCCGCGTTCGACCACTCCGCCAACCCTCTAAGGTATTTATTATGGTCATATTTCGTTTCAATTGCGAACATGCGCCGAAACGGACTGCAAATTTAGCGTTTTAATTTATTCTGCAAAAAAAAATTGAATTATTCTTCAACTGTTTTTTGTGCAGCTGCCTGATCGATGCTTGCATTTACTTCAAAGCCTATTAAAATGATCACCGAGACTAGGAAAAACCAGAACATAAAGGCAATCATCGCGCCTATTGATCCATATATTTTGTTGTATGTTCCGAAATTGGTGATGTAAAAGGATAGCAGATAGGACACCAGCATGATCAATAAGGTGGCAACAACGGCGCCTATCGATATAAATTTCCACCGATTATGGAGGGCGGGAGCAAAATAGTATATCGAACAGACGGTAAACAATAAAAGTATAAACAAAATCCCGAAACGTAAGATGATTATGCTGTACCATACGAGATCCTTATCAAGAAATCCCCTTTCTAACATAAAATCAATGGTGAGTTCGCCGATGATCAGCAGAGAAATAGCTGTAAAAAGGGCAAAAGCCAGGATTACAGTTAGTAAGGTAGCAATCAATCTGGTTTTTATAAATCCACGACGTTCAACGGTACGGTAAATTTTGTTGAAGGTCTGAGCCAGTTCGCTCATGCCGTTTGTTGATAAATAGAGCGACATGAAAAAACCAAATGAAAGCAGGTCTCCTCTGGGTTTGCTTACTACATCCTCTATGGTATGGCTTACCTGGTTGAAAATGGACATATCACCGATTAGCTCCATAATCCCTTCATATACATTGGGTATGGGAATATAAGGTATCAGAGAAAACAAAAATATGATGGCAGGAAATACCGCCAGGGTGAAGTTGAATGCCACGCTGGAGGCTTTATGCATAATATCATCGTTTTTGATATTATTGAAAAGGTTCACCAGGATATCATAAACCGATACCTTTTTTTTTCGTAAAACAATGCTGTCAAGACGTTGGATTATCCTTTTATAGGTTTGAGAATCTATCAGCGCGTTTAATAACCTCCTATGTGGCATGGAAGAATGGTTTTAATACAGTCTGCAACGATTCCGGCATCTTACATGTCCTGCCGCTTTTTTTATCGACAACAGCTAATCTTGTTTCACCAATATTGATCAATTTATCAGCTTCATTAAAAATTTCATAATGAAAAACCATTTTATTTTCGGATAACTCCGGAATGGTCACCTTTATCCTTAACAGATCATCATACCGGGCCGGACGAATATATTTCGAATAATTCTCCACTACTGGTAGCAGTATGCCATCTTCTTCAATTGATTTATAACTGAGGCCGAGGCTTCGGAGGCTTTCTACACGGGCTACTTCGTAATATGTCGCGTAATTCCCATAATAAACAAATCCCATCTGATCCGTCTCGGCATATCTGACCCGGATATTTATTTCGTATTTAAACATTTTTTATTGATATAGTTTTCTTTTGTCCAGTTCTGCCTGGTACCGTCGTGCATTGTTCTGGTGTTCCCTGTATGAAGAAGTAAAGTTATGATAACCTGAAAAATCTTCTTTGGCACACATATATAAATAATTGCTTTTTTTATAATTCAACACCGCATCAATAGATATGATTGATGGAAACACAACAGGTCCAGGAGGTAGTCCGGCATATTTGTAAGTGTTGTAAGGGGATTCAATTTCTTTGTGGACTTTAAGGACACGCTGAATAGTGAAATCTCCTACTGCATAGACCAATGTCGGATCTGCCTGTAATGGCATCGTATCTTTTAACCTGTTTAAATACAATCCTGCAATTACAGGACTTTCATCAGCATGTCTGGATTCAGCCTCCACAATAGAGGCTAGTATGGATACTTCTACGGGCGACATATCCAGTTTTTCGGCTTTTTCAAGCCGTTGATCGTTCCAGAACCGCTTGTATTCTCCGTTTAACCGGTCAAGAAGCTGGTTGGCAGATATTGTCCAGTACACTTCATACGTGTTTGGGATAAACATACAGCGGAAGGATTCGGTATTAAATCCATATTTTTCGGATGTTGCCGGGTCCGAAAGGATACGTAAAAGGGTGTCAGCTTCCAGTTCAATATAGGAAGCCAGCTTCTCCGCCAGTTCTTCCATCAGACGTACATTGGTAAATGTGATCCGTACAGGTTGTTGTTCGCCGGCCCGCAACATCCGGATGGTCGACAGGTTATTTGCATTCTTTCTGATTAGGTACCTTCCCGGTTTCACCAGTTGGTCATATTCCATGAGTTTTGAAAGGAAGCTAAAGGATACCGGATCATTTAATACGCCTTTATCGAACATCATGTTCCGCACATCATCAAAGGAAGAGCCTGTTTTTATATGGATGTACGTATCTTCTTTGTCAATCTGAAAATTTGCGGAATACAACATCTGATACACATAAAATGTAAAAGATGATATAAGCACCGTTACAACGATCAGTGCTATAATTAAAATCTTACCCTTTTTCATATCTCGGACAAAAATAACAAAATATCGGGCTGATTATTGTATTTTCTTATGGGTTAATGTATAGTTATTTTGACAATTAACGCTTTTTTATCATATTCGGTGCTGTACAGGGTGTTAATATTCCTGAATCAATAACGCAAACTTCTTATAATTATGGGTAATCAGGCCATGTTTTTAAAGCTTTATGAGGAAAATCCTGAGATAAAAAAGGTTGAGGCCATTGTAGATATTCTGAAAAACGACGGGGTAATCATTTATCCGACGGATACTGTTTATGCCATGGGCTGCAGCATACTAAGTAGTAAAGGTATTGAAAGGATAAGCAGATTTAAAGGAATAAAACCCGGGAAAGGTCGTTTTTCACTTTTATGTTCGGATATGAGCCAGGTTTCCGAATATACCAAGAATATTTCGACACCTGTTTTTAAGGTAATGAAAAAGGCACTTCCGGGACCCTATACATTTATTTTGAAATCAGGGAATCAGTTGCCCAGATCATTAAACTCAAATCAGAAGACCGTTGGTATCCGGATACCTGACCATAACATCCCTATAACCCTTATCAGGGAGCTGGGCCATCCGATCATTACGACTTCCATCCATGATGAGGATGAAGTGATTGAGTACTCAACAGATCCGGAACTGATCTTTGAAAAATTCGCACACATGACCGATGCTGTTATTGATGGCGGCTATGGCAAAAACATTCCTTCAACCATTATCGATTGTACGAACGATGCATTTGAAATAGTCAGAGAAGGATTGGGCGATGTGGATGCCATCCTGTAAAAGGGCTAAGGGCAAAGGGCAAAGGGCACAGCGCGAATAGCATAACACAAATCTTATATTTGGCCTATTTGTAGAAGATAATAGAAATGCAGACCTGAAAGGATTCATGGATTTTCAGCCTTCTTTCAAAATTTCACTTTCCACTTTCCTACTTTCCACTAATCCGCATTACGTTTCAGCTTCCACCTTTTATGGGACCACAGATAGGCGGATGGATCTTGCCTGATATCTCGTTCAACATACCGGATGAATTTTTCTGTGATTTCATACGGCTCCGAAGTGAATGGTAACAGCTCAATATCTTCAAACCAGACATCGTAGTAACCTCTTTTTACGCGCTTCATACCGATGTACATCGTGCTGATCTGTAACTTTCGGGCCAGTTTTTCTATTCCGTTAAAAAAAGCAGCATCCTGATTCATGAAGGTTGTCCAGTACTTGTTTTCTCCGGTGACAGGTCGCTGATCTGCTACGATTGCCAGAATGAAAAAATCATTTCTCAGTTTGATCATATCCCGCAATAAATGATTTTTTTCGTGCATAGTGGCTCCAAAGCGGCTTCGTACCTTCAACATCATATCATCAAAAAACTTGTTGTTCAACCGCTTATATCCGGCGTGAACCGGGATCTTTATCGTAAGTTCGTTAGCGAGCAGCAACCACTCCCAGTTACACAGATGCGATGTAAATACAATTAAAGGCTTTTTGTTTTCAAGATTCTTATTGAAAAGGGTATCATCGATCCGGACCCGCTTCAGGAGCTCGTTTTCAGTGATCGTAAGGCTTTTAAGAGATTCAACAGCTATATCCGCCAGATTTTTGTAAAACTGCTTTTCAATTTTTTTTATTTCTGACAGTGTTTTTTCCGGGAAGGACTTTGACAGGTTATCGCGTACCACCTGTTTCCTGTATCCGACAATATAGTATGCGAGAACATACAAAATATCCGATATAAAATAGAGTACCCGGAAGGGGAGATATGAAAATGCTCGAATAAAAATCACTTCATGTATATTAAGGTTGCAATATTAAGCATATTACCTGCATATTAAAACTGCAACTTTATAATTTATAAAGGAGGAAATCAATATCGCTTTCTGGTAAGTGCCTGTTATAAGGAAAAAGTAGCAGGAGCGAAGAACGGGATTAATATTCACCAAAAAGATGCCTGTATGATGCCCTTTTGGGAATATCAGCATCATGCAAAGGGGTTAGATCCGGATCATATTCCACAATTCCTGTTATGTCGTCAATTCGATACACTTTAGCATTTTTACCAATACCTACCTGCAGTTCCTCAAACGATACAAGAGTCATATATCCGGTGGTTGAGTTTCCATCAGGGCGACGATATTCAATCATCATTGTTCTGCGTCCTTCATGGTTTTTGTAACTTGTATGATATCGTGCCATTACTTCACCTGCCATAGGCTCATCTTCTTTCGTTCCCGGAAATGGATTTGGTTGCCAGATTTTAATGGTTCCATCAGGTGTACTGCCAACTTCAGCCCCAACAACAGGTGTGTCATCAGGCAATACAAAAATCAGCCTGTCTTATCCTTAAATACTATTTAAACCATCCAGGAAATTTTCTGTGTTGTTTACGCTTTAATGTCAATACTGATCCCAACGGATTTTTTAATATTCACATAATTCAAGTGTAAGTTGTATGGTTTGTTCTCTGGCCATTTACTTGTTTGCTGTAAAAGCATTTGCCTCTGATGTTTCATTGTTATCAAGCATATAATATCTGGATGCGTTAATGTTAAGCAGGAATTCGCTCCGATTTATCAGTTTAATTAATCTAAGATCCTGTCTGTTTGTTGATTCATATATCAGATCATAATCCTGATCATAGATCTTATACGAAATTTCAGAAACATATTCCTTGTCCTGTTCAAGGATCTTTTCAATTACTTCTTTAAACTGATCTTTCAGTTTTTCATCTGTATCAGAGGTATCTCCACCGCCTGCAATTGCATCTACATTCGACAAGGCAAATAATGCAACGATTATGCCTGTAATTAGTGTAACTTTTCTTAAATACCTTTTCATGACTTTTAACATTTAATTCATCTCTTAATTGCCAAAGGGTGTGCCAATAAATATAAAATATTGATATACAGATGATTATGTCAATCAATAAAATAGGGATCAATAAATGTGTAACAAAAATGGACACTTATATGAACAAAATTGTACGTTTGTATGTGCCGTTTTATGTGTGTTTATCATTTGGATTTCGGGTGAATCATCATAATTATGTGAAATTCCTTCTCTGGTTGTGATTTTTTTTTTTGATTTACCCAAAATTTCTTTCATGGACATCGCCCGCATTTTACAAACGGTCCCTCTTTTTGGTAATCTCGGATTAAAATCGATCCGGGCCTTAATACCACTTTTTGAAAATGAATTTTATCCAAAGAATGAGAAGATCGTCCGGGAAGGTGAGTTGGGCAAGTCGATGTTTATAATTATCGAAGGTATTGTCCATATTACAAAAGAAGCAGAGAAAAGCCATGAGATTCTGATCTCCGAAATGCATAAAGGGGCATATTTCGGAGAGATTGCTCTGATAGATAACCAACCGAGATCAGCTAATGCCATAGCAAAAGAAGATACCCGTGTACTGCGGCTCAGAAAAAGTGTTTTTGAGAAGTTATTGGATGAGAACAGGGTGTTTGCCATCAATTTTTACCGGAATTGCCTGAAAGAGACGATTTCACGTATGCGGGAAACGGCATCTAACCTGACCTGGTCACAGGATATCCTCAATCAGAAGTCTTCCAGACTGGACATGATCAACGCCGACTTATCAGATGCAAAGGTCATTCAGGATTATTTCATCAATAAGGATCAGCTTAACCAGGATTGTTTTAAACAAAACGGGATAATACAGTCCCACTTGTATAAACCCTATATTGAAATTGGCGGAGATTTTTTAAGCGCAGCCTCCATAGATGAGAATAAAGTCGGTATCCTCATCGCTGATGTCATGGGACACGGGATCAGTGCTGCCATGGCTACCGGCGTGTTGCGCAGTGGCTTTACTATTTTTTCAAAACAATACGGCTCTGAGCCGGCTGAGCTTATGCGAAAATTGAATATACATACCCATGAGATATTCACTTCGCTTTATGCAACAGGATATTACGCATTGGTTGATGTGGCGAATTTAAAAATAGCCCTTTCAAAAGCCGGACATATGCACCCGCTGATTTGGAGCGATGATCAGGGCCGGTTGCTGGATATAAATATTCCGGGGCCAGGATTGGGTATTGTGCCGAATGCCGAGTTTGAAACGATGGAAATATCTGTTGAGAAAGGGGATAAATTGCTTTTGTTTACCGATGGGATCATTGAACAACGTAATGAAGACGGCGAAATGTATGCGCTTGAGCGACTGGAGAAAACTTTTTCGGACCTTTGCCGTAACAGGAATGACAAGATCATAAAATCCATTTATAAAGATTTTAAAAATTTTTGCCGGGAAATGGAACTACAGGATGATGTTACCTTGTTTCTGCTGGAGTTTTAAAGAATGATCTTTTCAAATTAATCTATTAATAATTTTTAAGAGGTATATTTGCAATCCTTGTAAAACATTTTCTGTTATATGGCAAAACAAGAACGATTCTCAAAACATGTAAGCATTAAAAACCGAAAAGCCGGCTTTGAATATCATTTTCATGAGAAATTTATTGCAGGAATTGTGCTCACCGGTACCGAAATAAAATCCATCCGGGAGTCAAAGGTTAATTTGCAACATGCCTATTGTGTTATTAGCAGGGGAGAGATCTTTGTTAAAGAAATGCATATAACGCCCTATAAGCAAGCTTCTCATTACAACCACGAAGCAACCAGGGAACGAAAATTGCTGCTGAACAAAAAGGAAATCAACAAGCTGGAAGCTAAAACACAACAAAAGGGGCTTACCATAGTTCCCATTCGATTATTTATTACTGACAAAGGATTGGCAAAGCTGGAGATCGCCCTGGCAAGTGGTAAAAAACTGCATGATAAACGACAGGATATAAAAGAAAAGGATCAGAAACGAGAGCTCGACCGGATAAAATATTAAAATTATGGATCAAAAAGGTGTTTGCAGATTGGGAATTGTGCCGGTAAGGTCGGAGGGTTCTGATAAATCCGAGATGGTAACACAACTGCTGTTCGGAGATCATTATTCTGTTATAGAGTCTTCAAAGGATGCCAAATGGAAAAAGATCCGGATCGAATATGATGGATATGAAGGCTGGATCGACAACAAACAGCACAATCCAATCCCCGAGGAGTATTTTGATCATCTCAATAAGATCGAATTTAAGATTTGCATTGATGTGCTTACTACGATCCTGTACAAAAAACAACTTATAAACATAGTTATCGGAAGTGTATTGCCGATTACCAGCTCCGAATTGTTTGACATCAACGAACAGTTTGCCTTTAATGGATCGTCAAAGAACATGGGTGAGGTCCGGGGATTTGACTATTTGAAACAAATTGCCCAAAAGTATCTGAACGCCCCTTACATCTGGGGAGGTAAAACACCTTTCGGTATCGATTGTTCCGGTTTGACCCAGCAGATATTCAAGATCTGCGGCTACAAATTATACCGCGATGCCTGGATGCAATACAATCAGGGAAATCCGGTTGATTCCATTGAAAGTTCCAGACCCGGAGATCTGGCTTTTTTTGAAAATGACCAGGGAAAGGTAACGCACGTAGGGATCATTATGGAAGATAACCGCATATTTCATGCTTCTGGTTTCGTAAAAATTGATTATCTTGACGAAAAAGGAATATACTCAAATGAGCAGACTGGTTATTCACACAAATTGAAGGGGATAAAAAGAATATTAAAATTATGAAATTTAAAGCACTTGTATTGAACATGGACTACAGCCCTGTTTCGGTCTGTTCCGTACAACGTGCGTTCCTGTTAATATTCCTTCAGAAAGCCGAGCTGATACAGGAGAACAACAATCATTCCCTTCATACAATCGACAGGTCTTATCCGATGCCTGCCGTTATAAAACTCAACAAGTACGTTCAGGTCCCATATAAAGGTGTTGTGCTGACCAGGGAGAATATTTTCAGGAGAGATAATTTCACCTGTCAGTATTGTGGTACAGACAAAGATCTGACCCTCGATCATCTGGTACCCAAAGCCCGGGGAGGGAAAACCACATGGAACAACCTGGTGACTGCCTGCCGGAGTTGTAACTCCAGAAAAGGTGATTTCAGACCGGAAGAAGTAGGTATGCGGCTGAATCTGAAGCCTTACCGTCCGTCATACATTATGTTCCTCAGAGATCTGTCAGGGCATAAATATGAGGAATGGCTCCCCTACCTGAATTCAAAAAACACCAAAGTCGCCTGATTCAGCTTTTGTTTTTGTCCCTTCTTCGTAACTGGGCAAAGACATAGAACATCTCAATAGCCACCTGCCGACATCTGTTGTCATAGATCTCACGTATATTTTCAACCCCTTCAAAACCCTGTGGATCATCATAGACAAGCAGCAGACGGTTAAGTGTGCCACGCAGCTTTGGCAAATTTAGCTCAGCATTTTCTTCGGTAAATACAGCGAGATAGTCTTGTGTCGGATTCAGCTTGTGATCGGTTTTTTTGGGGAAGACCAATAAAGAAGGTATGTTATAGGAAAATTTCACTTTATAAAACTCTAACCCGTCCATATCCGACTTGTAAATGATAAAACCGGCTTTTTCGAGGGCCAGAATTGTATTCAGAGTGATTTTTTGTGGTTTAATGCCTCCTGAAAATGTTTCCAGCCTTTCATATCTGAAGTAATAGGCAGCCGTTTTGGCCCAGATCCTGGCCATATGGCTCATGGTAGCATCGTCAGTGTTTATAAACATCAGCTGAGGGAGTTTTCTCAGATCCCGTTGTTCTTCCACATACCGTACGATCTCATTCAACCTGAAACGCCGTTCTTCCGGAATGTTTTTAAATTCTTTATACAATTCCCTTACATACTCATTTAAAATAGGGTATAAGGTGTTTTTCGGGATTTTCTTCTCTGCCGGAATACCGGAAATAAAAATTCCACATAGAAAAATCATTAATACAGGGACCTTTATCGTATGCATGTTGCCGGCCTTTACCATTATTATTATGAGACCTACGACCCTCAGGGCAGTAAGATCACTTACGCCCACTAATATTAAGTAAATTATTTTCTTTTGCAACCTTACATGCATTTGTGGAGGAGATTATCCCCGGATTTCAGACATTATCCATATGGATATGCAGGTGAACAGCGATTTAGCCCAATGTCCCGAAGGC
>JBNKDZ010000246.1:0-3900 GCA_050288525.1 Cyclobacteriaceae bacterium | reverse complement strand
CATGATCTGGGAGATAGCGTGGCAATTGGCATATCATTGTACCTTCAGAAAGTTTCTGAGAAAGAGACAAATAACGTGTTTACATTCGGATTTAAAAGATTTTCTCTTTTGGGAGCTATGATTAACGGTATTATCCTCGTTGGAGGTTCAATATTTATGCTGACTAAGTCGATTCCTGAATTGTTTAATCCTTCACCAACGAATAGTAAAGGAATGTTAGCCCTCGCTGTTTTGGGAATTCTGGTGAACGGTATTGCAGCTCTAAAAATTAACAAAGGGGATTCAATCAACCATAAAATGGTCTATCTGCACTTGCTGGAAGATGTTGCCGGCTGGGTAGCGACACTGATCGGCGCCGTGATTATGATTATTTTTAATGTACCTTTCGTAGATCCGCTTCTTTCAATTATCATCACCGTTTACATTTTATATCAGGTAATAATTTCTCAGGCAGGTGTATTCAAAATAATATTGCAGGGGGTCCCTGAGGATATTGATCTTGAAGATATTAAAACCAGGATAAGTGAAATTCATGGAGTAGAAGAGATTTTGGATTTTCACTATTGGTCTACTGATGGTGAAAATCATATTGCTACGCTTCACCTGCGTATATCTTCAACACTTGATTTAGAAGATCAGACAGATATAAAACAACGTGTGAGAAATGTTCTCTCACGAGATAAAAATATGCATGTTACTATAGAATTTATTCTAAAAAACGATGATCAGGAACACACATTTACCCCACATTAAACTATTCTCCTGTAATGAATTTTTAATCTACAAGATCTCTTTTAAAGAATCAGCCATAGATGTCGTAGACCTTCCGATCAAGTTTGACAGTTGTCCGGATGTGTCGTATAGATCTCCCTTCGATATGCTGATGTCCCAGTTGGCTATAGAATCTGCGAAAAAATCAGGGAATCCCATACTTTTTAATAGTTGAGCATATTCGGACTCCGGCAGATTTTTGTACGGTATTTTCTTCCCTGTTTGCTTCGATATTTCAGCAGCCAGGTCAGTCAGGGTATATGCTTCGTCACCGGCCAGTTCGTAGACCTTTCCCTTGTGATCCGGGTTTGATAAGACTACAGCCGCTGCTTCAGCAAAATCTGCGCGAGATGCTGATGATACTTTTCCATCTCCTGCGCTTCCTGCCAATACACCACCTTTTAACGCGCCTGCAACTGAACCGTTATAATTCTCGGTATACCAGCCATTACGAAGCAGGGTGTAGGATATTCCGGATTCCTTTAACAGTTTTTCGGTTAAACGGTGTTCTTCCGCCAGATTCAGTGATGAGGTATCTGCATGAAGTACACTGGTATAAACAATCCATTTTATCTGAGCTTTTTGAGCTGCTTCAATTACATTTTTGTGCTGCACGAAACGCTGACCTATTTCGGAAGAAGAAATCAAAAGTAAGTGATCAATACCATGAAGTGATATGGCTAATTCCTCTGCATTGTTATAGTCAAAGACCCGGACCTCAACATTCAGATCTGAAGCCTTTTCCGGTGTGCGCACCAAGGCAATAATATCATCTGATGTTTTTTGTTTCAATTGCCCGATTACGAGCCTTCCAAGTTGTCCGGTTGCGCCGGTTATTCCGATTTTCATTTTTTTGAGTATTATATGGTTAATTGTTTTCCTATTATCCGATTTTTATAGCATTTTCGGAGTGTACCAGTGATTTATCGAGTGTGCTTTTTTTGTGTTCATTATAGCTTGGTGATTGGTTTTTGTATTATGATAAAATGGTTCAGAGTATAATTGAATTTACGTATTGTATTAATTAAAAACAAGTGTTAAAAATTGCTTTATAGATCTAAATATCCTGTCCTGCAGGGAGTTATGATGATTCAGAATTTTAATTGAGATTTCAGGGTTTAATATCTCTGATTTAAATTATTCCTTTACAGGATCATATTTAAATTTTAAAAGTTTATTAAAAGGTTCGCCTTAAGTATAAAAATATGTATATCCCCGATGCCTTTTTGATCCATTATGCCGGGGAAAGTTCCTATTGTTTGAGCATAGCCAGGATTATCCATTATTGATTCAATGTTTTCTATATAGTTGGTTAGAAATATATCCCCTTTCTTTTGATTTGATAAACACTTGTAAAAGTCGCTTTTATGATAGGGGGATTTATTTGATATTTCAATATCATCAATTATTCCGGCATCAGTTAATTGATTTGTAAGTCGCTCTTTCTCATTATCAGAGAAAATCGGATGAGTAACCGGATAATCAGCTTTATGGCAGCATTCCAGCGAATAAGCAACATATGCAGATAAAATGGTTGAATCCGGGAAAAAAGACTGAATACCGGAATCCATCATTTCGATAGCCAGTGATAGTGAATGAAACTTCTCCGCAGGATAACATTGCCTGAATTTTTTCATCGAAATATCACCAACCCGGCAAGAATGAAACAGGAAAACTCCTGATAGTAATACAAAAGTAAAAAATCTGTTCATGATCAAAAATGACTGGATTTAATAAAATTCTTAAAATCTAATATCATAAAAAAAATCGATATTCTGTAATTCATGTCAGAAGCAGAATTTACAGAATTATAGAATTACCAGAATTAAATACTATTCAAAATTCGGGTAACAGGATAGTAATCGACAATCTACCATTTAGTAAATCCAGAAAATCCTACTCTTTTTTCCTACAATAATGTAATACCCCCTCCATATACCACCAAAATGTAATATTTTCTCATGCAACAATTGATTGTAATATTCAGTAAATCAAGCATATACATATTGTGGCACGTTTTTTATACCCCGAAAAGCAGGTCATGTAATTAATGTATTCATGTTTCCGGAAATGTGAGCACTGTTTTTTAATAAATCAATTTTAAACAAAATGCAATGAAGATAAGTGCAAGAAATAATCTGAAAGGGATTATAAAAAACATTGAAGAAGGCCTGATTACCTCAAAAGTGGTTATCGATCTGGGAAATGGAAATGAGATCGTTTCGATCATCTCAAAGGAATCGGTGGGAGACCTTCAGTTAAAAGTTGGAGAGATCGCTTATGCCATCATTAAATCGACAGAGGTAATCGTTGGTGTGCCTGATTAATAATTTAACAGAGGATAATGACAGAGGTTACGCTGCATACATTCATAAGGAAGAATGATAAGCTTGTCTTAACTCCCGAAAGGATTAACCTGCTTCGTATCATCGCCAAAACAGGCAGTCTTCTGACAGCATCACGAACTATTGGAATATCGTATAACAAAGCCTGGAAAATGCTGGATGCCGTTAACACTGCCGTCGACGGAATGGTAGTTGAGAAGTTGCGGGGCGGAAAAGGGGGAGGAGGAGCTACACTGACGGAATACGGGAAGTTTATCCTTTCGGAATATGAAGCGATTGAAGATCAGGTATCGAAGTTCGTGAAAAAGCTGAATACTGAAATAAACATGTAGTTTTTTTTGAATAACGTTATCGGAAAAAAGATAACGAAAACATACACATATGGAACAGATAATAATCAAACCGATTGGCATAATTCATACGCCGCACACCGACATAAACAATATGCCTATCCAGCCTATTGCAGCGCAAGGTATAAAAGGATTTATTGAGATCCTTCCGGAATATGCCGAAGGCCTGAAGGATCTCGACGGATTTTCACATATAACCCTGCTGTATCACTTTCACAAGATCAAAGAATATCAGCTTCAGGTCGTGCCGTTCATGGATACGGAAAAACGCGGGATATTTTCATGTAAAGCACCTAAAAGGCCAAATGCGATCGGTATGTCAACTGTAAAACTAACCGGAGTTGAAGGGAACAGGATATTTGTCGAACAGGTCGATATGCTGGATGGAACACCCCTGATCGACATCAAACCGTTTTACCCACGCTATGATAACC
>JBNKDZ010000245.1:0-7521 GCA_050288525.1 Cyclobacteriaceae bacterium | reverse complement strand
AAGGTTTGGGAGGCGGGATATTCCCTTTTGCCGCCATGCTCACACATTCAAAATATGATGTCGTCTCCGAAATTTCCATAGGTCACTACACCCATGAGAAAAATCCGGTAGCTTCTGCCGCCGGACAGGCAGTTCTGGAATATATCGAACAACAGAACCTGTTGGAGCGTGTCCGGGTACATGAGCAGTATTTAACGTATATTTTCAACACATGGAAGGAAAAATATTCATTGATCGGAGATGTTCGGGGGATAGGTTTATTATGGGCCATCGAATTGGTGACCGATCGCTATACCAAAGAGAAAGCCTTTGATATTGCCGACAAGATCATGTACGGCTGTCTGGATGAAGGATTAAATTTCAAGGTCTCACAGGGAAACATATTGCAGTTGTCACCCCCGTTAACCATATCAGACGACGAATTGACAGCCGCCATCGATATTCTCGAAAATCAAATCCGAAACCACTCGTAGAGACGCGATTCATCGCGTCTGGGCACGCTTTAAAAGTGAAAGCACGTCAGCGAGAGTATTGATATTATGAGGTTATTGTATCAAATTACAATTGTTTCCTTCGTATCATCATACCCCAACCAGTAAAACACTCCTCTCAATGCCAACAGGGAGACTACAATTATAAATAGATATCCTTCCTCATAATCGGAGAAAAAGCCATCTTTTCCCCAAGAAAGTGTTATCCCCAAAATAAATGAAGCCAGTGCGGTAGTTAGCAGGATCAGGGCTTTGGTTTTGGTTTTCATCTTCAAGGACATCAGCAAAAACAGGTATGCCGGAAATATGAAAAACAAATATACATTCATGATCATTGGGATTGGGGTGGCAAATCCATCCATGGCACCGTTATATACCGGATTATTTAAGCAGGCAATGGGTAATAGCATTCCTAAATTAAGCGGGATCAGGAAGACTAATGCCCAGTTGGTCCGAAAGATTGTTTTTGATAGTAACAAAAATATCGTTACAATACCAGGTAATGGTATTACAAAATAATCCCAAAAGGAGTCGGAAAAACACAGAAAAAACAGTAGGGCAGATGCCAGGATTCCGACTGTGAAAATTACCAGGCTTAACCGGTGCGAAACCCTGTCTTTCAGAAATGGAAATGTCAGAAATATCAATCCTGAATAGTAAAGAAAATTCAAAATCAGATATACATACGTTGTATTCATAATGCATTTTTATTTCCTGCCAACAATCAGAAGCCCGAGGATTGTCAGGGCACCGTTTATCATCAGGATCTCGAAGCCCAGTTTCCAGTCAAACCAATATTCCAGAAGAACGGACAATACATAAGATACTATGGGTGACAGAATGCAAATTAAAGGTACCCATTTGTCTTTAACGTTCTTTTTAGTAAAGATTCCGAAAGTATAAAGCCCTAACAACGGCCCATAGGTATAACCCGCAGCATTAAATAGTGAATTCACCACACTTTCATCATTTATCAGTTTAAACACAAGGATTACGACAAACAACAAACCTGAGAAAGCTACATGCACGATCATCCGGATTTTTTTCTTTTGTTGCTCAGGTCGCTTGTCAAAATTGAGGAAGTCAACACAAAAGGAGGTGGTTAGAGCTGTCAGTGCTGAATCGGCACTGGAATAGGCAGCTGCTGTGATCCCTAACAAAAACAGGATCCCGGCCAGGGTATTGAAATGATTGATCGCAAGCATTGGGTACAACTGATCACTGATCTCCGGTCGTTGGATGCCTTTTTCGGCTGAATAGATGTACAGCAAGGCTCCAAGTGAAAGGAACAACATGTTGGCAAACACCAGGATCACACTAAACCAGAACATATTTTTCTGTGCATCCTTCAGGCTCCGGCAGGTCAGGTTTTTCTGCATCATGTCCTGATCGAGACCGGTCATGACTATGGTGATGAATGCGCCGGAGAAAAAGTATTTGAAAAAATTGGTTTTGGGCTTCCAGTCCCACTCAAAGATCTTTGAATAGGGGCTCGCCGCTATTTTTTCAGGCAGATCGGCAAGCTTCAGGTCGATGGACTGACTGATCAATACGATGCTCACTCCAACCGCCAGCAACATAAACAAGGTCTGGAAGGTGTCTGTCCAGACAATGGTTTTTATCCCTCCCCGGAAAGTATAGATCCATATCAGGAGGATGGTGATCATGACGGTCACTTCGAAACGTATGCCCCAGGCATTAAACAGTGCCATCTGAAGCACCATGGCGACCAGAAACAACCGGAAGGAAGCACCGATCGTCCGCGATAGAAGAAAAAACAAAGCCCCGGTTTTATACGACCAGAAGCCAAAACGACCTTCGAGATAGGTATATATCGATGTCAGGTTCAGCCGGTAATAGAGCGGAAGCAGGACTAAAGCAATAACAAAATACCCCACGAGATACCCCAGAACCATCTGAAAATAGTGAAATCCGGTGTTTCCCACTTCTCCGGGTACCGAAATAAAGGTAATTCCGGACAAAGAAGCACCAATCATCCCGAAGGCTACAACAAACCAGGGAGATTGACGTTTAGCAGTAAAGAACACTTCAGTCGTGGCCTTTCTGGAAGTGAGCCTTGCTATCAGAAGCAGGAGAATAAAATAGGTGGCTATTATGCCAAAAACTAATGATGACTGCATTATACCCTAAAAATGAAAAATTTTTTTAAATTTGTATAATTAATCTCCAAAGGAAATGAAATTTAGTTTTCAGGAAAAGGAAATCGTCGACGTTGTTGAAGAAATCGTCCTTGAGGGCTTAAAGGATCTGGTAATTTACAATGATGACTACAATACATTTGATCATGTGATCGAAACGCTGATCAAAGTATGCCGTCACTCGCTCGAACAGGCAGAACAGTGTACCTACATCATTCATTACAAAGGCAAATGTACGGTCAAAACAGGCTCCTTCGCCGAATTAAAACCGATGCGTGATTCCATCTGTGACGCCGGTATTGATGCCAGGATCCATTAATCTGCAACGCTGATTTTATACATCTTTTTTGTCAGGTATTTTTATTATCTTGCCTGAAGTGGAATAATACACCTGTTTTTTGAGAGAATCTGATGATCATGATATGGAATAATTGTTATATAATTTTATTAACCAGGAGAAGCATTTTATTATATATTTTTATTTTTGGTATTTCATGTGCTTCCGGACAGGATGTTGAATTTGATTCAGATAAATGGAAAAATTGGGAAGAAACGGAGACGACATTGTCTCTTCGATGGGATATGAAAGAGGATTTAATAAAAAAACATAAATTGATCGATCTTACCCAGGATGAAATTGTTTATTTATTAGGAGATCCGGATCAAAAGACGGCCAACTCTTTTCAGTATTATTTAGGAGTAGCGAGGCGTGGGATCGATTACGGAACTTTAATGATTGATTTTGAAAAGGGTAAAGTAATAGATTTCCGGATCATTTCTGGGTAATTCCCTAATTGAAAAGGTATCTGGCTGTTTCAGAACATATAAATTATTTTTGAAAGTATCATGTACACAAAACTATTTTTTGGAATAAGCATTATTCTGGTATTGATCTCCGGAGGATGCAGGCTTGTTGTTGAGATCGGATCTAAGAGAACAGATAACGTCTCTGTGAAGGAAAAACAAGTTGTTGGAGAACCAGTACAGACAAAAATTCCTGATCCGCCCCAGATCGAGACACCCATACAAACTGTTCAGAATGGCCGTACGGAGGCGATCAACGTCTATGGCTCTGAATTTGGCCCTGAAAATGCTTTTGATGAGGACGACAGGCTGTCACGATGGATAAGTGACAACCCTGTACAGGGAATATTCCAGGCTTCATGGATCTCGTTTACATTTGACACACCCAGACGTGTTAATGCATATTATTTAAAACCGGAGTGTAGTCTGGGCAGAGAACCGGAGGATTTTATTCTTCAGGCCTGGGATGATATACACAAGCAATGGATTGACCTCGATGCACGCAGCGGTATAAAATGGAACACAAAAAGTGAGATGACCTTTTTCTTTAAAAACACCTCCATACACACCAAGTATCGACTGTATGTCACCAAAGTGAATGGATCGGATGTGGTTTCAATCGTTGCCTTTCGAATGGGATATATGGAACCATTTGGTCAAAATTAGAATAATGAAGTAACTATGGGGCTTAAAAGGTCCGGATTTTTCATTTTCCATAAAAATAATATTTTAATTCGCCGGAATGGCATGTATAAAATCAAAATCTGTATTTTTGCGGCATTATAAAAATTGAATAATTGCTAAATGAATAACCTTTCTGACAGAATTAATGCCCTGGAAGAATCAGCCACCATCGCTATGGCTGTTAAAGCACGTGAGTTCAGGGCCCGTGGTATCGATGTAATAAGCCTGAGTATAGGGGAACCGGATTTTAAAACTCCTGGGCATATACAAAAAGCCGCTAAGGATGCGATTGATGCAGGAACCTATTTTACATACCCGCCGGTACCGGGATATCCTGAATTAAGGAAAGGTATTGCTGAGAAATTAAAACGTGAGAACAATATCGATTGCGATGAAACAAACATTGTCGTCTCCAACGGGGCCAAACATTCCATTGCCAACGCGATGCTGTGCATGGTAAATCCCGGTGATGAAGTGGTCGTTTTTTCACCCTACTGGGTCACCTATTCTGAGGTAGTAAAACTTGCAGAAGGGATTCCGGTAATCGTACATGCAGGTATAGACCAGGATTTTAAAGTGACAGCCGCACAACTCGAACAGGCAATAACACCAAAGACAAAAGCGATCATCTATTCTTCACCGTGCAATCCCACCGGTGCAGTATTCAGCAGGTCTGAACTCGAAGCTATCGCCGGCGTGGTCCTTAAACACGAAAACATCATGGTGATTGCCGATGAGATCTACGAGTATATCAATTTCACCGGTGAGCATGTAAGTATGGCATCCTTTCCGGGGATGTTTGACAGGACCGTAACGATAAATGGATTCAGCAAAGGACATGCCATGACCGGCTGGAGGCTTGGGTACCTCTGTGCACCGGGATGGGTGGCGAAAGCCGTGAACAAAATGCAGGGTCAGGTAACATCCGGTGTATGTTCCATTGCTCAAAGAGCCGCTCTGGCAGCCGTAAATGGTGATCAGGAGCCGACTCGTAAGATGGCAAAAACCTACAAACGTAGAAGAAAACTGGTGCTTGACATGCTCAACGACATACCGGGCATAAAAGCCAATGAGCCGGAAGGAGCATTCTATGTATTTCCGGATATCAGCTATTTCTTCGGAAAGTCTGACGGTGAAACAACCATCAACTCGGCAGATGATCTGTGCATGTATATACTCAACAAAGCCCATGTATCGTTGGTAACAGGAGAAGCTTTCGGTGCACCGGATTGCATCAGGATATCCTATGCGGCCTCCGAAGAGCATCTGACAACATCCTTGACAAGGATAAAGCAGGCTTTGGCAGAACTGAAATAATTGAATCAGACCTGTATGCATTACAGGGAAAATAAAATAGTAGCGTTTTGAATTCATTAGAAAAAATTTTTGATAGGTTTTCAAATTTGAAAGTGCTTATCATCGGAGATGTGATGATCGATTCCTACATCTGGGGGAAAGTCGAACGGATCTCTCCGGAAGCTCCTGTGCCCATCATCTCCATTAACAAGAAGGAGATCCGACTGGGAGGTGCAGCCAACGTAGCCAAAAATATATCTTCCCTGGGAGCACAACCGATACTATGCTCTGTCATAGGCAAAGACCAGGATGGGAATGACCTGATCGAATTGATGCAGTCCAGAGGTATGGACCTCAGAGGGATTTGTCAAAGTACTGATCGTATGACGACAGTAAAAGAACGCATGCTTTCAGCTTCCCAGCAACTATTGCGTATTGATAGAGAAACAACAAAACCCTTGTGCAAAGAGGACAAAAATCAACTGCTCGACAGGGTGGGAGATCTTATAAAGGAAGCCGATGTGGTGATTTTTGAAGATTATGACAAGGGTGTATTGGACAAAGAAATAATTTCAAGCGTAGTGGAGATGGCTGCAAAACAGGACATCCCAACAACGGTGGATCCGAAAAAGAAAAATTTCCTTTGCTATAAAAACGTGACTATGTTCAAGCCAAACCTGAAAGAGATACGGGAAGGATTGAAACTTGAATTTGATGCCCAGGATGATGAGGCGCTCAAAGAAGCTGCGATGGCCCTGAGAAAGCGTTTGAACATTCAGAATGTTTTTATCACACGATCGGAGCTTGGGGTGTACTATACGACAGGAGAAGAACACTACTTTATTCCGGCGCATATCCGTTCGATATCTGATGTGTCAGGTGCCGGAGATACCGTTATCAGTACGGCATCACTTTGTCTTGCCCTGAAACTTCCCGGAAAGGTTATCGCCGAACTGTCAAATCTTGCAGGCGGACTGGTATGTGAATATTTAGGAGTGGTTAGTATTGAAAAAGATCTTTTTCTAAAAGAAGCACAAAAACTTAACCTGTATTAAGCATGAAGAAGCCTGGGATCTTTATAGGCTTTCTTATTTTTTATTTTTCCCTGATGCTGACGGGAGGTGTTGTATTTGTCCTGCTCGGCCATCCGGTTTCGGAGGCTTTTATCATTTCCTGCAGTGCAGTAACACTAATTAATCCGGGTTTTCTCTTTGATACAGGTTCCTACGGACTGTTTGGTTTGATGATCCTCGCCACACTGATCCAGGCAGGAGGCATGTCTGTTCTGATTTTTAATAGCTGGATGTTTAAAGCACTGTTTTCAAAAGGAAATACAACAGAAAACCTGAATGACCGAATGTCTTTTGTTAAGTGGGTAAAAACAGGTGTTGTCATCATTATAATTGCTGAGGTAATCATTTCCCTGATATTGTCTTATTTTCTTAATTTTAAGCTTTCGCATATCCCAATTGCTTATTTTTATACCATTTCATCCTTTTTCAATAGTGGAATATCTGTAGTCTCGCCGGATTTTCCATCATTTATACTGGAATATCACCCGATCCTTCATATCGGTCTTATCTTTTCTTTTACACTGGGAGGATTGGGGCTGGTAGTGGTTCAGGATCTGTTTAGCCCGGCAGAACTTCGAAAGCGTATGGCCGATCCCTTAAAAGACTGGTTGTTTATTACCAAACTGGCAGTTTTCGGGTCCATGGGGATTTTTGTTGTCGGAGGGGCTTTGTTTTTTGCATTTGAAAGACCTTTTTATCTTTCGGAATTACCTTTGCTGGATGCTGCAATAAAAAGCCTTTTGTATACCGGATCTGCTCGCGGGACAGGAATTGATATCGTATTGGGAGCAGAATTACAGGCGTCTTCACGAATTCTTTTATCGTTCATCCGATTGTTTGGGTCTGTCCCTTTTTCCGCAGGCGGAGGATTTTCCATGCTTTCGATATTTGCTGTTTTTCTTTGGATAAGGAAATACCTTTCAAAATCTCCTGTCTTGAAAAATCAGGTAGTATGGATGACCATAAAATATCAGGCATTAGGGATTACCATGCTTTTTCTACTATCAGTATTTT
>JBNKDZ010000244.1:0-8470 GCA_050288525.1 Cyclobacteriaceae bacterium | reverse complement strand
TTAAATATTAAATACTAATTATATGAAATCTTCAAAAAAATATTTATTGGTTTTCGCATTACTGTATGCTTTTTGCACACTTATTTTCAGGGCCACATTAAGCTACAGCCTTGAACATCATTTATATTATTTGATTTGGGTTGCTTCAGCAGTTTATTTTATCCTTCTTTTCTCAATTGGATGGATATTGGGAAAGGCATATTCTTTTCAACGCATTAAAAATGATTTTGGTCTTTTCTTTCACATTTCAAGCTACTTATCAGTCATCATAACAACAGAAATGTGGTTCATTTTTGGTCATCCGGCTACAAATGAAACCATAAAACATGTAAACTACATGGCTCTTTATTGGGGAATATTACTTTTCATTCACATTGTTATATATTTCATATTAAAACGAAAAACCATAAGAGGAATATCCAAATCAGAAATATTTGATTAATCGAATTCTACTATTCCTCTGAAAGAAGTTGTTTTGCGGCAAGAACCAGGAACATGTAATTAGTAGCGCCACCGCCTAACACATATTCTGTTTGTTGCCAGAAGAACGGCCATTCTTTCAGTTCCGGAAAATCCGGTTGTATATAGGAAGTTCCGGATATCACGCCTCCGGGTATGTATGACCAGTCGGCACGATTGACACCATAGGCCACAATGGGTGATTTACTCCCAACGCCTGATACAAATGTAGAATTGTTCATGCCCGGATGCCTTCCGAGTACAAATTGCAAGGCGTCGAACACCGCATTTTTGGAGACATCATTCTTTATGGATTTATATAACAAATATTGTTTTAATCCAAAATCCTGTACATTCCAGCCTATCCCCCATATTCTGGTTTGATAAGGAACACCAAAAGGATTTTTCGCTAGTGTGTCTGCCAGTGCCGGCAGAGATTTTTCAATGGAGGCCAGAATTTTTTTGCTGAATTTTTTATCACCGATGTTATCCCTTACCCTGGCTACTGCCCATCCTGTGGATTGTATGTCTTTCAATATATCATCCGACATTTGGAGCATCTGGTCTTTATAGATCTGTTTGTCTGTAGTAAGAATTAATTCGGAAAGTGCTTCAACCTTAAAACGTACCCATCTCACAGAATCCTTGTTATCTTCCCAAAGTTTCTCAGCAACATACAAACATTCGGCTGCCAGACTGTCATTATAACCCTTTAATACCCTTGATGCTACAGCAAGACACGCACTTACATCAACGGCTCTGAAAGGATTTTCCTCTGTAAATACCCATCTGTCGTCCGGAACAGTTGTGCCGGCTCCGGATTTATTTGTCCCAACTTCATTGTCTGTCATACTTGAAGCATCCCCGAGCATAACATATTGCCGGAGGGTCGGACAAATTATTCCACGATACAATCTCCCCAGATTTTTGTATCCTCCTATAATCGTTAATACACCATGTTCCATTTGCTGTAAAACATCCGGTATACCGTCCGGCTGATGCATTTCGACAATTTTGGTATTCTGATCAATACTCGTCTGGTCATAATCAACTTTAAAATTCTCATAGATCAAACCAAGTGTACGAACTGTCCTTGCCTGCGATTCGACCCTGAGATCATAGTCTCCGGCATCATGCCATCCGCCTGCATCCAGGCCGGGCACATGTTCATAAGGCTTGAAGGATGTCAATGTAGAACTTCCCTGTGAATAGCCATCGAAGATAATGGTATCTGTCGGTGCCATCAGAGCATCATCAATATGACAGAAATCGTGCCATACCCTGTAACGGTCGTTTACACGCATATGACACATCTGTACCGGCAGAAAATATTCCAGTGTTGGCTGCCATACATGCCTGTCAAAGATCTCTGTTCCAATTCTGAATACTTCGGATTTGCTATCGTTATATTCCAGATAATACAATCCGGGTTTAATTATTTCAGAGAAATCGAATGTCAGATACTGATATCGTCTGAATATCCCCCATTTTTCCGGTTTTTGGTTGTAAACAACCTTATTATCGGTTCCGGGACCTATTTTATGAATTTTTACCTCAAAGAGTTCATCTTGTCTTTTGTCGCATTCAATAACCGCCACCTTTTTCTGACCAGGGAAATATCCTGTTTGCGGAATCTGAATAACCGGTTTATACATCCAATCCGATAAGGCATTGGGTGTTATCACCCATTCTATTGCGGAGGTTGTGGCACCTTTCGGAACCAGTTGACGTACGACATACCATCCGTTATTATGCTGTGAACGACCATCCAGAAACTCCAGCACTCCGTTTACCGATTGAATATCAATACGTTTTATTTCCTCTTCAGGAGCCAGCACGAGATGTTTACCTATTGCAAAAGGCTCTGCCTGATAAATCCCATCTTTATCCGGCACAGATGGTCCGTTAAATTGTCTGGAAATTATACCTGACTGATCATCCATCAGATAGGCATGCTCGAAATATTCTCCCGGAAAAATTTCAAGGTTAAATCCTACCCTGCCAATCCATTCATCCGGAAGTGGCTGTTCAAGATCTACCGTAACACGAACAGACTTGCCTTCCGCATGTACATTTAATTTATATTTAAACCGGATGTCCGGATGGATCATTGGGTTAAATCTTCTTGTGATAAGGTTTGAATCAGGATACGACAGATTTACAGATATCGTATTTCCCTGTTTATCAACTTCACGTTCACCGATTTTTGAAAATGGTTGCCATTGACCTGGAGCAGGTTCAAGCCTTAATTCTCCATTAGCTGCAATCCGCACATCATTCAAGATGATACTCAATCCTCCCTGATGTCCTTCGGTATACCTGTCATTAAACACATATACACTTAATCCCTGCATATCGAAATATCCGCTTTGATTAATTGAAAGTTTGTCTTGCGCGTTGAGGAATGAAACAGTCAGTATAAAAGAAAAAAGAAAAAATGCCTTTTTACCATTAAAATAAATGTCAGTACGTATCATAACTTATTTCTACTATTTTTGGGTCGTTCTTTTAAGCAATATAAATCAAATTGATTTGTTTTGAATATTTTTTCGACAAAACATTAAAAAAAGCACCCAAACGTATACTTTTTTATGTTATAAATACAGAAATAAAGTTTTAAATGAATTCCGGTTTTGTTTTATTCCGAAAACTAAATGGTTAGATTTTTATACATATGATACCTTGTACATGCCGTACATATCGGGAACATATTCTTTCTTAAATGTTTGTGAACATCTTTCATCAATGATCCATTGAGAATTTCATTTATGTTACTGTCATGAATATTACCTAGTGTCAGGTCATAAAATGTATGACACGGGGAAACTTCACCTCTGGCCGTTATTTCAAGATACACCCAGGGCAACATACACCATTTTAACTTATCCGCCAACTGATCCCATTTGCCTTCAAAATAATTCCGGATATTTTCAGCAGTCATGGTTTTGGGTGCGGTCAATAACTTTACATTGTGTTTTTCGCAAAGTTTATTTGCTTCCGATATCTGCAATTCGATAGCAGAATAGTCAAGCCCTGTAAAAGAGGTCAAATCACGAATTAATCCGGACGCTATCGGAGCGGTGGCAATATCAAAGGTATTTTTTAACGTGGCCGTATAAGCATCATGCTCTTCCTGTGTAGCAAAATTCTGAAGTTCTATGGATATGATATCGAGAATATCCAGATCAAACGAAGTTAAAAATTCCATAATATTCTTATGGTTCTCAGGAGTAACAGTAAGGTTAACTCCAATTTCAGGGTAATTTATATTGTGGAGCTTTCGAAGCTCTCCGATTTTATTTATTCCCCTCATAGCTTTCTCAAACGTTCCTTTACCTCTTTCGGCATCATTTAGTTCGCGGGGACCGTTAAATGACACGATGACCTGATCAATTTTTGAATCACGAATCATATCTGCCTGTTTTTCAAGCATTGTCCCATTTGTATCAATATAAATTTTACACTGATATTGCTTAATCAGATCAATAATTTCCCTTAATTCTTTGTGTAAAAAAGGTTCACCTCCAAACAATCCCACCAAACAATTTTCACCTAATTCCAGGTCTTTGAAAAGATTTTTTATGGTGGCTAAATCCAGTGAAACCGTTTCATTTTTAAAATGGTATGAGCCTGTTTCACCCCATTCATAGCACATCTTACATCTAAGATTACATTTTTCGGTTAGTTGCAGGACCACCCATTTTCTGCCTATCTTCATTTTTATTATTAGTCTATGATTATGATGTTATTCCAAAATGGAAAAAATAGTAAAAGCACCCTCAAAGAAAACAAAAAAGCAACCACCAAGCAAGCAATCATACACTTCTTCAATGAAAACATCATATACAAAAAAAAGAATATTTAATTTTCCTTATAACTTTTAAAAACTTCTGCAACATATTACATGCTCGTATATTTTTATTTACATTAGCCAATTGTCTGTCTGAAAGCAAAAATGTGATAAACGACAGAAATAATGATAACAAAATTTTAACCGATCGAAAATCAAGCCCGATGAAAAAAATAAAATGGGGAATTGTTGGCCCCGGGGTTATTGCCAGACAATTTGCCTGGGATTTCAGGTTTTGCAAACTTGGAGAGCTAACAGCTGTTGCCTCTCGAAATATTGACAATGCCAGTGCATTTGCTAAAAGATATAAAATTGAAAAGGCTTACGGAAGTTATGATGAATTGTTTAATGATGAAGAAATTGATGTCATCTATATTGCCACTCCCCATACGTTCCATTTTGAACAAACCTCCCTTGCCTTAAAAGCAGGAAAAGCTGTTTTATGTGAAAAGCCACTCACTGTAAGTCTCGCTCAAGCAAAAGAAATAACAGCTCTGGCCCGTTCAGAAAGCAACTATTTAATGGAAGGACTCTGGACCTATTTTCTGCCACCCATTAAAAAGGCGCTTGAATGGGTACAACAAAATCGTATCGGCAAAATCCTCCATGTTAAAGCCGATTTCGGTTATCCTTTCCCCTATGATGAAAAAAACAGGTGGTTTAATCCCGATCTGGCAGGAGGCGCTTTACTGGACCTCGGCATTTATTGTATCGCAATGGCGTGGTTGTTTAACCAAAATGATCCAAAAAACATAAATGTTATTGCCCAAAAAGCGTCTTCAGGGGTTGATACGGATGTAAGCATGCAATTTGAATATGAAAATTCAGTTGCAAACCTAACCGTTTCGCTTTTATGTAAGCTGCATAACTGGGCCTATATCATTGGTGAAAAAGGATATATAGCCATTCAGGATTTTTGGCGATCAAAACAGTGTTTTCTGTATGAAGGCGAAAAAGTTGTCGAGGAATATGCCGAAAAAGGCTTAAGTTCCGGCATGCACCACGAAATAGATGCTGTGAACCAGGATATTTTAGATGGCAAAAAAGAGTCTGAAATTATGCCGTATTCATTCAGTCTGAAATTTCAGGAATTAATGGATGCCGTTAAAGATAAATTTTAATCATTCGGGACAAGGTGCTGTAAGACAATTCATTAAAGAGGTTGTCCTGTTAAAGACAACCTCTTTTAAATATGGAAATATTATTATTTAATCAATTTGATTTACTCCTCTGGCACAATTAACCGAGGTTGTGAAACAGGATCTTTCAGACGGATTTCTGTAACTTTTATCAATTCATATGCTGAAACAGTATTGGCAAAGAAATTTGGTACAAGAAGCAGATTTGCTGAAGGCACATATTCGATATCAGCCGCATTAATACCCTTGGCTTTTGTATCAAGTATTTTTGTCAATCCTCCAGTAACATACAAAAAATATACTTCACCATTCCAGTTTGATATCAGATAACTTCCATCTCCAACAGCGGCTATGCCATCTCCTCCGTTTATTGTTACATCAAACGTTTCTTTTTCTTTGGTATTCAGATCTATGCTGTTAAAAGAGCCATTACTAAACGACACCTGCAATAACTGATCACCCACAGCCAGTAAACCGTTCGGTCCATCCAGACTGTCAAGCCAAATCTCAGCACTTCCATCCATAATCAACGCTATCAAACCTACATTAGAATCGCTGACAAATACCTGATTATCTTTCACTGTGATATCATTTAAAAACTGAGCCCCTTCTACAGGTATTCTGCTAATCACTTTTCCTTCCTCAATACCTATCTCTACAACTTCATCAATATCAGCCACAAACAGTGAACCTTCAACAATGCCCATTCCTTTTGGCGCATTCAGTCCGGTAATCCAGTCTTTTTCGATAATCTTTCCGCTCATATCCAGTTTGGAGATAGAACCCTGACCATCTTTTATGGAAGGATCTCCGATTATATTCGAAACATACAGTATATCCCGTTTCGAATCATACACTACTGATTCACAGGTAGTAAGTACCGAATCCGTTTTCCATTTGAATTCCAGAGCCGGGATATAAATTGAATCAGTGGATATTGAATCAGACACGCTTTCTCCCTTTTTTGTATTTTTTTTACAGGAAGCAAAGCTGATAACAAGCGCCAGAATAATCAGAGTTTTTGATATATTCATGTTTTATTGAGTTAGGTTGGACATAAATTCTGTTTTCGGAATAGTTAACAAAAATCAATAAATTTTAACAAACGACATCCGTTTTTGTTTATATTTTAAAATATTTTTAATAATTATACGATTTAATCACCACTAATCACAATATGCCATTTCTAGCTGATACTCAAAAGGTTATCATTTATCAAATTTTTACTCGTTTGTTTGGGAACAAGAAGACGGAACATGTGAAGTATGGGACAATCGAAGAAAATGGTGTCGGGAAGTTTGAGGATATCAATTCGAAGGCATTACAATCTATACGTTCAATGGGTATTACCCATATATGGTATACCGGAGTCATTGAACATGCTGTTGTAGCTGATTACTCAAAATATGGCATCGATATTGACAACCCAAAAGTCGTTAAAGGTCGAGCAGGGTCTCCTTATGCCATTAAAGATTATTACGATGTAAATCCGGACCTTGCCATACGTGTACCTGATCGAATGGAGGAATTTTGCCGGTTGGTTGAAAGGACGCATCACCATGATCTGAAGGTCATAATTGATTTTGTCCCGAACCATGTTGCGCGTGCGTACAGATCTGATGCCAAACCGGATTTTACCGAAGATTTTGGCGGTCATGACAAAACCGATGTGCCCTTTCACCGGGACAACAACTTCTACTATCTTACTTCAAGAGCATTTGCTCCTCCTGAAGATTACGATCCTATTCCCGGATATTCGTTTATAACAAAAGAAGACACATATACGGAAATTCCGGCTAAAGCAACCGGAAATAATGTTTTTAAATCAAATCCCTCTTCCGAAGATTGGTTTGAAACTGTTAAGCTGAATTATGGAATAAACTATCGTAACAAAGGCAAAACGCACTTCTATCCCATCCCATCAACATGGCATAAAATGCTTGATATACTTTGGTACTGGGCAGAATTAGGTGTTGACGGATTCAGGTGTGATGTCCCGGAGCTTGTTCCGGCCGAATTCTGGCGATGGGTAATACCCAGAGTGCGGGACCGATACCCCAAAACCATATTTATCGCTGAAGCCTTTGATCCGGATCAGTCAGAAAGGCATATTTTCTCAAGTGGTTTTGATTTCATTTATGATAAAATCCCTTTTTACGATGTTGTTCGTGGCATCATCGAAAAAGGCAAGGGCACAAACAAACTCAGCAAACTGATGTCCGGTTATCATGAACGAAATATCGATGATAATTTGCTTCGCTTTCTTGAAAACCATGATGAACAACGGGTTGCTTCCGGCTTTTTTGCCGGAGACCCCTGGAATGCATGGCCGGGAATGGTGCTTTGTGCAGCATCTTCCAGAGGAGCTGCAATGATCTATTTCGGGCAGGAAGTCGGAGAAAAAGGCGAAGAAGAAGAAGGTTACAGTAAACTTGACGGCCGAACGACCATGTTTGATTATTGGGGTGCCCCTCAACATCAGAAATGGATGAATAACGGATTGTTTGATGGAGGCGGGTTATCAGAAGATCAGAAATCTCTGCGACAGTTCTATGCTAATTTATTCAACCTATGTAATGACCGTCCCGAGATCGTTCATGGAAAATTCTACGATCTGCACCTGTTTAATCAGCAGAAAAAGGCTGGTTATAAAAATAACAGTGTTTATTGTTTTGCGCGAATGTTCAGAGACAAACTGCTTATTATTGCTCTTAATTTCTCTAATACGCAACAATTTGACATCAACCTGATCCTGCCGGATCATTTAATGGAAATCAGGAATAAAGAATTACGAGATCTTCTGAACAATAAAAGTGAAGCATTTCAAATTAAAGGGGATGTTGTTAAACTTGCTCTCCCTGCTTCAGCAGCAAGAATCATGGAAGTAATTTAGAAATTGAGTATATTATACATTCAGTAATAATTCACCGTAAAATTTTATCGATCAAAAATGATTAAAAAATGAAATTTTACTTCCATTATTCGTTTGATTTTAATTTTATTTGCCACCCGAAATAAATTA
>JBNKDZ010000243.1:0-3805 GCA_050288525.1 Cyclobacteriaceae bacterium | reverse complement strand
ATACGGTTAATTTCTTACCATTATGATCGGTTTCGGATTGAACCTGATAAATTATTTGTAAGATGAAAAAATGGTATGTGTTATTTGGTTGGATCTTCTTTAATACGGTTATTTCCAATGCACAACAAGATAGTTCTGCCTGGAAATATCTGGGGCAGGATCCCCCAGGATTAAAACCTGAAATTTTTGCTCCGGGAATTATTTCAGGAAATGGACGACTACATTGTTTTCCGTCATTTTCATCAGATGGAAAGGAGATTATATGGATGAAATTGCCTCCAAAACTTTATGAAATTAATTACGATGAGACATGGAGCGAACCACATGAGATATCGGTATTGAACAGATTCAGGTGTATGTTTCCTGTTCATAGTCGTGACGATAAACGGTTATATTTTGCATCAAATAATATACCTGGTGGGATTGGTAGTCTTGATATATGGTATGTGGAAAAATCTGACACAGGTTATTCGGAACCGATAAATATCGGATCGCCAGTTAATACATCCGGTCTTGAAAATCAGCCCGTATTTACTAAATCCGGCACGATTTATTATACAGGATATGTGCATGGAAAAAGGTGGGACCGAGGTATATTACGTTCCAAATTTGAAAAAGGCTCCTATTTATCCCCTGAAATACTCAGTGAAACTATAAATGTTATTGATACGAATGCAATTGATTACACTCCATACATTGCTTACGATGAATCTTATTTGCTGTTTTGTTCAAACAGACATGATGTTACCAAAGAGCATTGCAGGATCTATATCAGTTTCAAAGGTCAGGATGATCGTTGGAGTAAACCAATTGATATCAATTCAATTATGAACTTTGATTATGATAGCCGGGATCCGTATATTTCACCTGATGGGAAATACCTTTTTTTTTCCAGCGGAGAAAATATTTATTGGATAAGTTCAGGAATACTCAATAAAATCAAAGTTGATTAAAAACATTAGCTTCAAATGCTGCCTATTTCACCATGGTTCCTCATCGCACTACCAGATTGGTGAAATTAAAAATCCTGAATTCTTTTAATCAATAAAATCCTGTTAAGACAACTTGCGAGCAAGTAGACCTGTATGTTCTTTTCAATTCTTCATAATTGCTCTTAACTGAACCGGCAATACAATTGCCTGAATATGTCTGTTTTATCATTATAGACACGCATTTTGAAAATGCGCGCCAGCATTTGTGAAAAATCAGGGTTATTTCGACATTAGAAGTAACCTCACGCTTTGCCCTACACTCTTTGCGCCATGCGCTAATACCTCCATTTATTCGCGAGTCTCACCAGCGACAACATCACTGGTACTTCGACCAATACACCCACTACCGTTACGAGTGCAGCAGGTGACTGCAATCCGAAAAGAGCAATGGCTACTGCTACAGCCAGTTCAAAAAAGTTACTGGCACCAATCATGGCGGCAGGAGCACAAATAGGATGGGGCAGTTTTAACTTTTTACCTCCAAACCACGCAATGAAGAAAATAAAATAGGTTTGGATTACTAATGGAATAGCCACTAATACAATAATGAAAGGATTTTCCACAATGATATTCCCCTGAAATGCGAACAACAATACCAGTGTCAGCAACAACGCAATGATCGATACGGGTTTAAACTTTGGCAGGAAATCATTCTTAAACCACGCTTCACCTTTTCGATTAATAAGCATTTTATGGGTGAAATAGCCTGCCAAAAGCGGAATAACCACGAACACAACAATACTTGATGCAAGTGTGTCGTATGGGATGGTAATATTGGTAATCCCCAAAAGAAAACCTACGATGGGGATAAAGGCCACTAAGATGATCAGATCGTTTACCGATACCTGAACCAGGGTGTAATTCGGATCGCCATCCGTTAAATAGCTCCACACAAAAACCATGGCTGTACAAGGAGCAGCGCCAAGCAATATTGCTCCGGCGATGTATTCCCCGGCCTGTTCGGGAGAAATATAGGCCGTATACAGCTTTGAGAAGAAGATCCAGGCAAAAAAAGCCATCGAAAAGGGCTTGATCAGCCAGTTCACAACCAGCGTCAGGATTAATCCTTTCGGGCGCTTTCCTACATTTTTAATGCTGGAAAAATCAACCTGAAGCATCATCGGGTAGATCATAAGCCAGATAAGTACAGCAACAGGTATATTGACCTTGTAAATTTCCAGATCGCTCAGCACCTGTATGTTGTCACCAGCCAGAAAACCTATTCCAATTCCTGTAGCAATACATATGGCAACCCATAGGGTCAGGTATTTTTCAAAAAAGCCGATCTGTTTTTTGTTGGTATTCATTTAATGTTTTATTCTAAATATTAATTTTTTTTCAATATCGTAAAATAACCGAAATTTTTACGGGAAGAAAAGTTCAGATCTGTATGCGGTATCAATCTTTTTTGCAATTGCTATGGCATTTATGGTTTGTGCCACTTCCTATATGGTGTCAATGAGTCAGTTAAACGCCTGGTTATGATGCGTTTTAAACAGGATGGATTTGAAACATCAAATTCCTTGTTCCTTTTTTTAAAAAACAAAACCCCGACCATTCCTGACCGGAGTTTTATTTAATTTCAAATCAATTCTACCAATAAAACATGGTGCCGTCCATTTTCCTGTTTACAGGCAGACAGGCCATTTTATACGGGTATTTCTTTGCTTTTTCTTCATCAAATTCCACCCCTATGCCCGGGTTGTCGTTGATGTACATATAGCCTTTTTCGTATTTGTAATTCGGGGTAAACACATCGTGCACAATCTCCTGATGTGGCATGTATTCCTGTATCCCAAAATTATTAATCGCTGTATTTACATGAAGCGCTGAGGCCAGACTGATAGGGGACAGGTCCGTAGCTCCGTGAAATCCGGTCAGGATATGATATATAGACGCAAAATTTGCTGTTTTCAACAAATGGGTGATCCCTCCTCCATGTGCAGGGGGCATACGTACAAAATCAATCAGTTGCTCGGTTATCAATGAAGTATAATCATAAAGCGTGTTGAATACTTCTCCGATTGCTATCGGCGTTGTTGTGTGCTGTCGTACAAGCCTGAGTCCTTCCTGCAACTCGCCGGATACGGCATCTTCCATCCAGAAAAGATGGTAGGGCTCCAGTTCCTTGCCGAGCCGGGCAGCTTCGATAGGGGTGAGCCTGTGGTGAACATCATGCAGCAGGTGAACGTCATCTCCGAAGACATCACGCATTTTTTCAAACAGCTTGGGCGCAAAATTCAGATATTTGGAGGTGTCCCAGTAGTCTTCTTTCGCAAGACCAGCCTCGGCCGGTTCATAAGGTTTATTGTCCTTGGGAACACCATACGTGTGATCAATGCCCGGAATACCCGATTGTACCCGTACAGCCATAAATCCATGATCGATTTCTTTGCCGACACTTGTTACAGTATCTTCAAGGTCTTTTCCATTTGCATGGGTATACACCATCACACCCTGCCGGCTTTTACCGCCAATGAGGTTGTAAACCGGGGTGTTTAACATCTTTCCCTTGATATCCCAAAGTGCCATATCTATCGCAGAAATAGCTGTCATGGTTACGCCGCCTCGTTTCCAGTAGACGCCTTTGTAGAAATAGTGCCAGATATCTTCGATGTTGCGTGGATCTCTGCCTATGAGGGCAGGCACACAATAATCCTGAAGATAGGAGGCAACAGCCAGTTCTCTGCCGTTCAGGGTTCCGTCTCCTATGCCGTAGACGCCCTGATCGGTATATATTTTGAGGGTCACAAAATTCCTTCCCGGACATGTGACAAACACTTTCGCATCTGTAATTTTCATTATGAAATAAT
>JBNKDZ010000242.1:0-1888 GCA_050288525.1 Cyclobacteriaceae bacterium | reverse complement strand
CTTTGTTAATTCAGCGTTATTTAACGTATGGTAGACAAATGCCAGTTCTCTTGCTGACAAACTATTCCTGTCAAGTTGATTGCATTTAAGATAGTAGTACAATGCTTTGTTGGGATCATCAAGTTTCAGGCACATTTCTCCAGCCATTCGATATACTTTTGCTTCTTCAGGATATTCGAAAATTAAGGACTGAGCAACATGAAGTCCTTTTGAAAAAAGCTTATTACGTTTATATAATTCATACGATTGGAGCATCACATCTTTCCACGAAGCCTGATTTGTATACAGATCAAATGCTCTTTTTTGCTCATATGTCAGTTCACCGGTATAATATTGGGCAATCTGGCGCCTGCCGGACATATTCAAATCGAAAGGCCAGGACATTTTTAATTCTTTCACAATATACATCCCTTTCAAAGAGTCGATTTCCGTAACAGGGATATCGGAAAAAGCGTCATCGAATGGTATATAATTATTCCAATCGTCTATTAATCCCAACTCCCTGATTTTATTATAAAAAGCATCCGCCATAATAAAATTCCCTTTAACATTGGGGTGTACGTGTTCCGACAACAGCTCATCTCCTACCACACCAAGGGGTGAATTCGTTAAAAACGCCTCCTTCATATCGACGCAAGGCAGATCCTTTTTTTCAGCTAATGCTCTAATGATGTTATTAATCTGTTCCGGGGCACGAAATCTCAACAGATCCAGTTCTTTGGCCAGATGTAAGTATTTTTTTGCCGAATCAAGGTTTTCTCTAAGATAGTATCTGCCGGTAATGTAGGCTGCTGAAGCGTTTGTATTAGCTATACGTAATGCCTGGTTTTTGTCTTTGTTAACGTATTCAATATATTTTTTTTCATCAATTATGCTGTCACTTAAAAAGGGTTTTATATCTTTTTCGTTGCAAACCACTGTTGATAAAATCACAGGGATATTGGCTGTACCGTATTTATCAATAATTCGTTTCAGGTTGCTCTCAAATTGTTCGAGACCTTTATTAAAAACATTTGAATTATACGGTATACTTTGCTCTTTTACCATTACCTCCATCAACGTAGTCTCTCCTATTTTCGGACCTTTATCATTCCTGCCAAACAGGTTGGCATAACTGTTTTCCAACAGTTGAAAGAAACGAAAATCCTTAAGAAAAAGATATGTACGTACCAGAAATGGATTGCTACCATACGAACTGGTCGAACCGACTCCCAAAGCACCATAGTACTCATTATGTCCGATGTACAGGATTACAAGGTCGGGCTTTTGTTCAATTATGTCATCCGTAAGATCCCATAATGTATAGGAGTTTACAGCGGTGATCCCTGTGTTTACTACTTCAATATTTTTTTCGGGAAATGTTTGTGACAACCGGTGTTTTAACATCCTCGGAAAAGAGCCTCCATGATAAAAAGGGAAGCCTGCCACGGTAGATGCTCCCTGAACAAAAATTCTGAACGTACTGTCTGTTTTTATACGTAGAAACAGATCCAATTGATTATCCGATTGGAAACCTTTGTCCTTAAAATACTTTCCGGCGAAATCCGGATTCATCACTAGGTAATCCGGTCTATCTTCATAGGTAACCTTGTTAAACAACACATATTTTTCCCCATACCCGCTTATTCTTAAAACGAGTTCAAGGAATAATATCAACAGTAGAGGAAGTGAAACAGCTATGATTCTGAATAAAACTTCTTTTCTGAGAGGGATGATGCGACGATTTGACATACCCGGTGATAAAAATTTCTATTTAACAAGTTTACTGAATATCAGAAAGCAAAATTCGTTTTTAAAATAAAAATTGGCTGTCCAATTAGTGAACAGCCAATTTTTATATAATTTTTTTATCATATCCTAATAGCCAGGATTCTGATAACCTTCAGTA
>JBNKDZ010000241.1:0-4961 GCA_050288525.1 Cyclobacteriaceae bacterium | reverse complement strand
AAGAAACGACAGTAAGGAGTTAGTCCATGTGTTAAAATTGTTGGAAAATCAGGAAAACAGCGAGAACGAATGGGAAAATATGGAAGCTTACATCTCAGAAGTTCAGGGTGATTTTTTACAGCGATTAAAATCCAAATTCCCAAAAATAACCTCAACAGACCTTAAGATGTGCATATATCTGCGCATGAACCTCACCAGTAAAGAAATCGCACGACTTTCCAATCTGACGGTCAGAGGCATTGAAGCAAGCAGATACAGATTGCGAAAAAAACTGAATATTGACTCTGAAACAAATCTGACAGACTTCATTTTGAGTATTTAAAATATGCATAATCACATCAATCCCAATATTACATTATTTTCCGAATGGATATTATTTAAATTGGCTCATGACAGGCCAACAGATAATTTGTGGTTTGAATACAACTGCAATGATGCCAGAATCGATTTTTTCGAACATATTGCACGCCAACTGGTGAACAATCATGACATACTGCGGTATTCATTTTGTCTGGTCCAAAACGAATTGAAAATTAAAATTAACAAACCGGACGAATTGGATGCTTCTCTGAATTGTATCGATTATTTTGGACAGGAAAGCTGGAAAGAAAGGACATTCAGGGACGTAGAACAGGCTTTTGACAAACCATTTAATCTGGAAGCACCCCCTTTCTATAATTTTCTGCTGGTACGAATCGGGGAACATAGTTATCGGTTTTTCATGATCGTTCCCCATCTCCTCTATGATGCACATACGCTGCACATGTTTTATCATGAAACCGACACCTTATACAAAACACTTCTGAAAGGAGATCTTCAGGCAAAAATATTGGCTGAAGACATCCAGTTCGGCTCATATATCTCAGAACAAAATGATGTGGATTTTATCATGGATAATCCTTCAGGTGCGTACTGGCGATCCCATTTCGAAGGTGACATCAGCAATATCTATCTGGGTGATAAATTGCCCTACGAAAAAATAATCCTTCAGAAGAAAGCATATAGTAAAACAATACGGGAATTTGTTAAAGATATGAAGCCCGATCTCAATTTCTCGCTGATTTATATTCTGCATAAGTTCAGACACTATTCTTATCGTACGTACTTACAGGTGTTGCAACCAGATACGCTGAAAAAAATCGAGTTATTGGCCAAAATGTCAAATACAACCGTTTTTAGCATTATTTCATCCTGCTATTACTTAACGCTGTATAACTTTTGTCCAAAACCCCATATACCGGTTTGTTATACCTTATCAACACGTAACAATATCCGGAAACAAAAAGCCAGTGGTATGTTTTTAAACTTTATGCTCGTAAAACGTACAGTCAATGAAAATATATCTGCTCTTGATTTCATAAAGACCACCCACCAAAAGATCAATGAAATGAAAATACACAATATGGCTTCCATGCCACGTGTATGGTCTGAGGCAGGACTATCAGAAGATGTAAACATCCCTCTGAATATAAATTATTTCATTAATCAGCATGATGTGTTGTCTGATGAGATTCTGAAACAGGAAGGTACACACCGCAATCAAAATTTCATATTCACTTTCGATATTGATATAAAAGTGATGCAGGGCAGGGACGGGTTGTTGTTGTATCACAATTACAAGGAAGAATTGTTTTCGGAATATGCTATTGAAGCGTTTACAGCTAAATTCAGGCAACTGGTGGATCAAATTACCGATGCTCCATATATGCCTGTTAACCACTTTGTAGGAAAAACTTGTGTTATTTAAACATCAGGAGACATAAGTGTTATGGCCGTAGTAAAATAGTAGTCGGATAGTGTAATTGAAGTAGCACATAACTAAGCAGTATCCCATTATGTAACGTATTTTTGAAGGATGCTCAATAACTAAAACCCATTTTAACCAACTTAACGAAAGACACAAATGCAGGAAAAGATCATTGAAATACTTAAAGAAATAGCTCCGGAGGACCGGATCGATGAAATAAAATTTTCCGGAGAGACCGACATCATCAATGAGGTGGGATTGGATTCTTTGGGAATGGTGAATTTTCTGTTGCGTATGGAAGAAGACCTTGGTGTGGAGATCGATATAAGCAAACTGGAAATCACCCATCTTAATTCGATCAATAACCTGTGTGCTTTTATTATGGAGGAAAATTGATCATTCCCATAATTTTTAGATGATGCCCGAAAAAAACTTTATTGTACTTGGAGGTGGTCCCGGACTGGGATTTTATATTCCCGGATTAATCCTGCATAAACAACTACTGAGAAATAACTACTTCTCAAAAATATATGCATATGAAAATTTAATCCGCGAAGATAAAAGAGCAAATTTTATTACTGCGAAAGTATCCTTTCACCGCAATTTCAAATATGCCCTCATCTCCCAGCGACTCACCAAAGATGTGTCCGACCATCTTGACCCTGGCCTGACAGAAGCCCTTTTTAACGAATGGGACAACATATCGGACAAATACTTCATGGTATTTTCAGGATTCTGGACTACCATACTTGAAAAATACATACAGCAGACCTCTGATACCGTCCAAATTGACCTGTGCCATGTCGACGCTGCCCTTTCATCATCCTGGAAACTGGTAAAAGATCCGTTACCCTTTTCGCGCCATGTTTGGTTTTTTAACTGGGAACAAAAGGAAATATCGTATTTTATCGATATTAACGATCAGGAACCTGTTCCTTACCATAACAGGAAAAACAGATTGCTTATCCACGGAGGTGGCTGGGGAATCGGAAAATATAAGGACACCATATCCTTATTGGAAAAGTCGGGATATGGAATGGACATCCTTAACTACGAATACGATGACCTTGAAAATGGCAGTTCCGATGCCAACAGATATTTCATGATCGATCCGGACTGGCATCACTGGTTAAAAGATGAAAACGGAGAACTTAGCTTCCCTCCTTTTGCAGAAATACAAAAGGGTGAAATTCCGGAATTTAAAAAAGACCAGGAATATCCGGAGATTTATGATATCCTCCGGCATAACAAAGCCATCATCAGTAAGCCCGGAGCCGGAACACTCCTCGACTCATTATCATCTGCTACGCCGCTGGTGATCCTGGAACCATTTGGTAACTATGAGCAAAATAATGGTCAGCTATGGGAAAGATATGGGCTGGGGATACGTTTTAATGAATGGGCCGAAGCAAACTACTCTTCAGAAATACTTGAAGAATTACACCACAATTTAGTAAGGATCAGAAAGCAGACTAAAAATTATTTAGAAGAACTATTATGCGACCTCAAACTACCGTAACATTTGATAAAGAAACGTTTAACAGGTTAAAAAAATCTGTTCATAACATCTCGAAAATCAGTAAGGAACGAAAGGCTGATCTCAAATCTGCTGCCCCTATTCCGCATGAAGTAGGGATCCAGTTGCTTTATGGGTGTAATCTGCGATGCAAAATGTGTTATCAATGGAGTGAAGACGGCTTTTTTCATAACCTTGGAAAAGAACATACAAAAAAAGAAATAGCCCCGGAAACCATTGAAAAAATACTGCGTGAGACACACGAACAAAAATCAAGGCTCTTCCTGTGGGGAGGAGAACCGTTATTCCATTCACAATGGGATGAAATAGCGAAACTGCTGGAAAAAGATCCGCGTTGGACAACCATCTGTACCAATGGACTCCTTATAGAAAAAAAGATTGATACCTTGCTGCCGATCTCAGAAAATATGGTATTGCTGATCAGCCTGGATGGACTTGATGAGGCAAACGATTCTATGAGAGGCAAAAAAACATTTGAACGGGTCATCCATCAGATCAATTTACTGCTCGATCTTCGGAAAAAAGGGTTGTATAAAGGCCTTATCTCCATAAATACGGTTCTTAACGATTCTTTTATCCCCCAGTTATATGAGTTTATGGAGTATTTTGAGCAATTGAATGTGGACTCGGTATACTTTAACTACCCATGGTATATTTCCGAAAACCAGGCGCAAAGCATGGATAATTTTTATCTGAAACAACTGGAATGGATGGACAATACAAAATCCTGTGATTCGGAAAACAGCTGGCACTCCTACAAATACCGAATCAGCGAAAGTTCAATCGATATGCTATGGAAACAAATAGAAAAACTCAATTCAAGAAAATGGAAGATACGGATCCGTTTCCAGCCTCCTTTAGAAAAGCATGAAATTGAGTACTTCATTGCAGGAAAAGAAAAACCAGATATGATCCGGCGTGAATGCTTTGCCGTTTCCAACCGGATCGATATTCATGCAGATGGAAAGGTTGGTTCGTGCAAGTTTTTTCCTGAATTAAGCATTGGAGATATTGAGAAAGAAGGACTCCTTGATATATGGCACAGTAATAAGTTCGGGCAATTCAGAGAACAGATCAGTAAAGGGCTCATGCCTGTATGTTCGAAATGTGTTTTGTTGTATCTGAATGGTAAGTAAGATTCCGTTATACCGTATTATCAGATCATTTTCCTGTTTACCAAGTGCAGGTCATTCTGATACATAAATAACACCATCCAACTCTCCGAACCATTTATCATTTTCATTCATTCCTTTGGTCATAACAAGCCATCGGGATGGTTGCGCATTTTCAAAAGTGATGATGAAATAATCGAATACACCAACTTGTTCAACATTTTCTGCCCCAACTGCTTTATATATTTTTCCACCAGCATCACCGGCAAAAAAATCATCTTCACCCATTCCTCTGGACATAAGGATATGCCGGCCTTCAGGTGTAATGCGGTATTTATTTTCTTCATAACCAATCTTTTCGATTTTGGCATCTATCGAATCCATGTAAAAATAAATTCCTTCGATTTCCTCATATCCAAGCCAATATGAGTGTTCTCCAATGCCTTTGTGCATTAAAAACCCTCCTCCATGACTTTCAGGAGGTGTATAATACTTATCGCTTGCTTTTGAAATAAGTAATGTACTGTCATTCTCCAAAACGGTAAATACATCCCCGGACCGTACG
>JBNKDZ010000240.1:0-2245 GCA_050288525.1 Cyclobacteriaceae bacterium | reverse complement strand
TGGTGATCTCCATTTCCGGAGAGGAAGGATAAAATCCGTACCGACACCACCACCAGTAAGGGAACCTCGCTGTCCGGACTACCCTGTATTTTACTTTTGCACCATCGATATTTGCTCCTGAGTAGGCTGTTGCCTTGCCTTTTGCTGATATAATCTCTTCCAGCTTAAAGCTTCCTTTTACAGGATCGAAAGTAACTTCAAATTTTGGCCGTTTATATTCTTCCACAGAAAAACTATGTGAACTGGAACTACCATCATTAATCTGAAGGGACATATTCCCCATCAGTCCTGCTGAAGGGGTTACAAACGTGCCGCTAAAGGTGCCGTATTCATTTGTGGTGACATCTTTGTGTGCTACTTCCTGTCGGTTTACATCATAAAACGTAACCCTGAACTGCTTATTCGGTATAATTGACGGTGTATGTTTATCCCGCAAATACACCAGCCCTTTAAAATAGACTGTTTGTCCGGGGCGATAGATTGCTCTGTCAAGGAAGAACATTGTCTGTGTGTACGGATCATTCTCACGATGTTTACCCTGATAGATCTGACCATTATACCCGTAATAGTCCGAATCAATATCCGAAGTATTGATCTTATCCCGGCCATATGTGATCTCAGCGATAAACTGTTGATGATAATAATCGTTGCTGCCACGAAGCTGGTAAGGTATGATCACTGCACCATTTTCATTTGTAACAAATGCATCTCCTTTTTCTATTACATATTTGTTTTGATTGGTCTTATAGACGTTAAAAAAGATCTGAACGTTAGCGTTTTGCAAGGGCTTTCCGGTGGTACGGTCGAGGATGATCATTTCGGTTTTTCCGTCATCCAGATTCCGGTGTATGTAGCTTATATTGGAAATAGTGGTGAACGCATAGGAGATGATGTTAGAAGATTTGGCGAAATTTTTATCCGCACTAAAGAGTACGATATAGTCACCTGCCGGAACACCCTTCAAATCTATTTCCACATTATGTTGCTGAAAGTCACCATCATCCGTAAGGCTGTGATGGCCGGATTGTGTCGGTGACTTAGGGAGAAAATATTCAACAAACTTCTTCTCTCTGTCGACATTGTAATTGTCCATCCACCGTGCCCGTTCTTTCTTTACTTCTTCCCTTGTAACAGGCACAATCCTCCAGTACAGTTCCGTAAAATTCTTATAGCTGATCAGAGCACGAAAAGGTGTTTCCGGAATATTGACTTTTTCAATGGTAGAAGAAATGGACTTTGCCTTAAGGTCCATCTGAAAATTCTTTGAAAGAATAGCTCCGGCGGATTCCGGGAACCGATCAATAGCTTTCTGGCAAATATCCCAGGCCTTTTTCTTATCCCACTTATGATCGTCAGACTGCAATGGCTGATACTGCCCCCCTTTTCTTGCCCAGACACTGGCGATGTTATAGGTCACCATTGTCGAGTAAGGCATTTTTATCGTCTTTTCCTCAAGTTCTCCCAACGCTTTTAAGAACAGTTCGTCCTTATTATTCAGCGTCAGATACTGGTGTACATATTGCAACCGTTTCAGATCGACATCAATAAGAGCCTCCTGATTGTCATCATCTGTATGTAATTCTATCAGTTGCTGGAATATCTTCAGTGCGTGATATTTATATGCCAGCGTATCCTTTGTAGTGATATCAAGTGCGACAAAGCTTTTAAAATCCTTAAGATATTCGGCCGAATTGATGGTGAAGGCATAGGCTGGCCGTGTGATATCCGGCTCCTGACTCATAAAAAAGTCAACCGCACGATGTGCGAGAAAGTCATAGAGTGTCGGCCGGTAAGCTCTTCCTAATGAATTACCTCCTTCCAGCACTTCATCAAATATTTCGATCTTTGTTTGCTTGGATTGTTCGGTATATTCAAGTGATTTCAGGTAGTTGTCGATGGTTTCCTGAACGAGTTTATCAAGGGACCAGGTTGATATATCATCATTTTCAAAATCGGTTGTTTCAGATCGTTGGCTAAAAATATATCGGTTGTTTTGGTAGTAGATCCAGTAGACCTGAGCCAGCATTGAGTGTAAAAGTGGTTTTTCAGGAAAAGACGCCACCTCCGCTTCCTGCTTCAGTCGGTTAAGATTTTTTATATACGCATCTTCTTCTTTAAATTCGGTAAACTTTAAAATATGAATAATTGCTTTTACCAGTTGGGAGGCATTTTCCTCTTTTTTGGCATGTTCATAAATATCATTAACCACTTTCATGGCTGATTCAGGCAGATTCTGACCTGCAAA
>JBNKDZ010000239.1:0-3280 GCA_050288525.1 Cyclobacteriaceae bacterium | reverse complement strand
AAGCTGTTGTAGTACAGGTTGCCAATCAGGGAGTAGGCATCTTTTATCGTCGGGTCCATAGCAAGTGCTTTGCGGGCATAATCCCTAGCACTAACTTTTTTATCCAGGTTAGCCTGAATTACAGCCAATGAGAAGTAAACCTCTCCTTTTTTGGTGTTGTCATCAGTAAGACCAATGGCTTCTGTCAGATATTTGATGGCAGTAGTATATTCTTTATTGCTGGCACTGGCCTGACCTATAAGCTTGGCAAGACCAAATTCAGGTTCGTGCTTTTGCACCACTTTTGCAGCCTCAATGGCTACCTTATCCTGCATACAGCTTCCGGCAAAAGACAGTCTTAAAATGTTTTTGGCAAGTTTCAGATTGTCGGGTTCACTCTTAAGTTTTGGACCCAGGGTAGATTCTACAAAATCACAATCCACGTCCACTGTACCAACCAGTATTTCATTTACTTTGTCAATGATATTATTGATCTTTTCAACATTTTTTCCGTTTTTCTCTTTCTTGTAATTGGCGATATTGATGATCTCGTCATAGATGTCCAATGCCTGATCGTTGGTTATCGTTCCGGAAGCTTTCTTATACCTTCTTAAAATATCCATATATGGAAGAAGGTTAATATCCATGACATTATTTCCATTCAGTTCGAAGGTGTATTTGAAAAGATTAAATACTTCTTCATACCTGTCTGAGTCATTGGCAAAATACTTATAAGCATCGTATGCTTTTCTGTTTAATACTTTTCCTTCATTATTAAAATATTTGATCCTGAGATCGTAAAGTGTCATAACAGAATCCTGATATACTTTCTTTTTTGCTTCATCAGTTTCTTCTTCGGCCAATCCGTTGTAAATTTTAACTCCATTTATATAAATCGAGTTATGAAGATTCGGAGCATTTACCAGAAGCCAATGTAGATGCGTGGCTGCTTTTCGGTAATTTTCCTGTTTGTAACTATCAGTGTATAGAGCATTTTTCTCTTCCGCTTTCGCTTTGTCATCCGGCCAGTTCCATCCTGGTTGTGCCTTTACCGCACCAAAAATAAGAACAAGACTTAATCCGGTTATAAAAATTCTTGTTTTCATGATCCAATACTTTAATTAAACTTTCTTTTATTTCTATAATAACCATAAGAACGATCGTTGATCGTTACCCCTAACAGTAGTTTGAAATAATTCTCTCGAATTAGTCCGTTTGATGTACTTCCCATGTGGCCAACACATCCTCCTACATTTAGCAGGGAAGCACCTCCAACAGGCAAAGATACACCAAAATTTATACCAAAATCAGAAATATCCTGATTATTGATAAAATAAGGTGTTTTCTTATATGAAAAACCAGCCTGGTAAGTTACTCTTTTTAAGTAGCTGTTTACCGAAGTGATATCAGGGGTGAATTCTCCTCCGACAATAACTTTGTAACTATTTTGCAAGGTAAAGTCATCTGAAAAATCTGTCTTAAACTTACTCCAGTCCTGAACATAAAAATCCATTCCAACAGTCCATTTCATAGGATTTTCAAAACTGATCCCTCCTCCCAGCTTGCCGGGGATATATGTTTTTCCCCGAATATCATCAAGAAGTGTGTCTGAAGCAACAATAGTGTTACTTAGATAATAGCTGTCGATGTGACTGCTACGTATGGTTGTGATGTTTGACGGGAGTTCATAAATTAATCCAAGATTCAGCTTGGTTTTTTTTCCTAATTTCTGGTTGAAATGTATCCCGCCTTCAAGTAGAAAATCAGAATATCGTGATGCCCGATAATAGTCGGTGGTAAGAAAAGTGAGCGGACTTCCTGCAGTATCTGTTTCATATGGAATAGAAAATGTTTCATCCACTGTCGATCCGAAAAGGAAAGAGACCCGAACTCCAACACTTAACTGGTCCATCAGTTTCCAACCGTTAGCCATATACAACTGGTTAATCCCTCCGCTGCCTTCAAAAGAGTTGTAGACTATTGCTTCTTCTTTGTTTTCTACGTCTGTCCGGCTGGTCATGTTGTAGCTTACATTGCTGTACGGCATTACACCAAAGGCCATCGTCCACTTATTGCTTTTTATCGGGAATCCAAAATTCAGGTATTTTAATCCACCGGTAGCATTTTCCTGGCTGGAAGTACTGTTTCGCAATGTTCTGTTTTCAATTTGCATCCCCCCTTCGAAGGAGGTGAAGGTGTTTAATGACAGAAGAGCCGGGTTGATGGTGTTTAAGGTCCACGCCTTACCATTACTGATACCAAGGCCTCCCATGTTATCATTGTATACAACACCCCGGTCCTTGGTTACACCGATGCCGATAATGGAGTACGGCGAATCGGCATTTTGTCCATAGGTTATACTTATAATTCCTATTAGTATAATTATTCCACTAAAAAAGCACTTTTTCCTCATTCAAATTGTAGCTCAAAATTCTGTTTAAACCTATAAGAATTAAATCGGGGACTGCAAAGATGTGACCTTTTATTTGACTTTCAAAGAATTTTGTTCCTCCTCCACATATAATAATGGTTATTTCTTCAAAAAATTGCGTATATCCGGATATAATTCCTTCTATTTCAGCTATGGTACCGTTGACGACGCCACTTATCATTGCCCCGGAAGTGGAAGTCCCGATAAGGTCGTGTTTCTTATTGAATGAAACCAGGGGGAGCTTAGAGGTAAATTTATGAAGTGCTTTAAAGCGCATGTCAATGCCGGGAGAAATGCTGCCTCCGAAATAATCAAGGTTGGCATGCAAAAGATCATAGGTTATACAGGTACCTATGTCGATAACCAGACAATTTTTCCCTCCGTATAAATATTCTGCTCCTGCCATAGCCGCAATTCTGTCCCTGCCCAATGTTTCAGGAGAAGCATATTTATTAGTAAAAGGTACCGGTGTCTCATGGGTCAGCAATATGGTGTTGGCTGATTTTTCCATGCTATGCACAAACTTTCGTATACCTTTACGCACCGAACTGATGATGATGTTCGAAGGAGCTTCCTTTTTCACAAGCTTTGTAAGCGATCTGAGTGAGATGGCGTCAATTTTTTTTACCATTTCGTTGTTGACGAAAAAGCCTGCTTTGGCGTTGGTATTTCCAATATCAATACAGAAATTAAGATCTTTCAATATTCAGGTATTATCTTTGAATTATTTTACAAAAATAAAAATATTCCATGAAAATCTTTAAAGTCATCGGACTGATGTCCGGAACTTCTCTTGACGGACTCGATATCGTTTATACTGAATTTGACCAAAAACCGGATTGGAAGTACGATATGAAGTGTTTTGAAACC
>JBNKDZ010000238.1:0-3323 GCA_050288525.1 Cyclobacteriaceae bacterium | reverse complement strand
CAGCACTTCATTTGAAGGGGTGTAATCGGTGCCCCTGATGATATTATTATTGAAAAAATCAATTGCTACGTAGCTCACTCCGATAAACTGCATGGTGGTCCCTAATCCACGAAGGTCAAAATTGCCAAATCTTTGCCCGTCTAACCGAATCTCCTCAATTTCATTAAAATGTATGGTATGATAATGAAATACGATCGAACTGTCATTAAGAGAAACAATGTGATCGGTCCTGAAATGGTCCGCATCTTTTATTTTAAAGGTCAGGTCATCTCCGGATTTAAACCGAATGCTTTTTCCGGACTTGACATTTTGAACAACCATATATTTCTGACCATAAGTCGAAGTACAATTTAAGACGAGACATATGGCAAGTATTATATACAGGTTTCCTGTTCGGGAGAACATTTTTATTAATTGTTTAAATGTCAAATCTTATAATTCCATCCGTAGATGTCTTCAGTTTTGCCTGTCCTGATTGCATTTAATGTAGATAAGATTTTACTTGAAATGCTGTCTTCGGTAATCTCAGGCAATTTATAATCTGTATCCTCATAAGCGATAAGCTCAATATTTGCAATTGTCGCAGCAGTGCCTGTTCCGAATGCTTCTTTAAGGCGTCCTGTCTTAATGGCATCAATTAACTCCTCAACCGACAGATTACGTTCTTCAACAGTTAGTCCCCAGTCTTTTGCCAGAGTAAGAACACTATCACGTGTAATACCGGGAAGGACGGTGTCTCCGGTGTCAGCAGTGACGATTTTATCATCAATCACAAACATGACGTTCATAGTGCCTGCTTCCTCAACGTATTTATGCGACAGGCCATCCGTCCACAATAATTGGTCATATCCCTGTTTCTGTGCCAATCGTGCCGGATAGAGCGAAGCAGCATAGTTACCTCCTGCTTTGGCAAATCCGGTTCCTCCACGTACAGCTCTTGTGTAGTTTGACTCAATTTTTACTTTAACCGGTTTTGAATAGTATTGCCCGACCGGACATGTAAAAATAATGAATTTGAAGTTACTGGAAGGACGGATGCCTATATATTCATCTGTTGCAAAAATATACGGACGAATGTATAGGGAAGTATTGGGCAATCCGGGGACCCAGTTTGAGTCTAGTTTTAGCAGTTCTGTCAATCCCTGCATGAAAATATCTTCTGAAATCTGAGGGATGCACATCCTTTCAGCAGATCTGTTCAGACGTTCGAAATTTTTGATGGGTCTGAATACCATTACATCACCATTTTCACTTTTGTAGGCTTTCATCCCTTCAAAAACACTTTGACCGTAATGAAAAATGGCTGTGCCGGGCATAAATTTCAGATAGTCATAAGGCTGTATCCTGAAATTCCCCCAGGTATCATCACTATAATCTGCCATAAACATATGATCGGAATACACTCTTCCAAAAGCTATATTGGTGAAATCATATTGATCAATGCGGGATTTTTCAACAGGGAAAACTTCAATATTAATTTTATTACTCATTATTGTGTATATATATCGTAAAAGGGGTGTAAAAGTAAGAAAAATACATCACTTTTCAATGGAAATTCATGATCGTGGTTTCCATGGGATTTCTTCCGCATTTAGTTCTGATCCCAGCATCCTGGCAAGGGTAAATAGGTAATCGGATAATCGGTTGAGGTATACGATAACCATTTCTTCTACTTCCTCAGTATCATTGAGTTCAATGACAAGTCGTTCTGCACGGCGACAAACAGTTCTGGCAATATGACAATACGATACTGTGGTATGTCCTCCGGGAAGAATAAAATTCCGCATCTGGGGGAGCTGGTCATTCATCACATCGATGGCTGACTCCAGCAACTGTATATCGTTTTCAGTAATATCAGGTTTTATGGATCGGGCTTTATCCGTTTCAGCAGCCAGTGAAGATCCGATAGCAAACAGTCTTGTTTGAATTTCCTGAAGGAATTTTTTCCTTTCGGAATTGAGTTCTGAATCTCGTAAAAGGCCTAAAAAAGAATTTAGCTCATCAATGGTGCCATAGGCATTGATCCGGATATGGTATTTTGGTACGCGTGTTCCACCAAGAAGGGAGGTTTGTCCCTTATCACCTGTTTTTGTATATATTTTCATGTTTAAAGCCTTTCGGATTCTGTTATGATAATGATCCAATAGGATCGACTTACAAAATTAAGGATAAAAACAGATTTACCGGAGATTGAAAAAATAAATATTCGTTCAGATCTTCACAGATTGACTTGGTAGTATGATATTTTCATTCCTGACATCGGATTCTACCAGTCCATCCCTGAGCCGGACAATACGATGAGCGTAGTGTGCTATATCGTCTTCGTGTGTTACCATAATTATCGTATTGCCGTTTTCATGTAATTCGTGGAACAGGTCCATGATATCGTAGGATGTTTTGGAGTCCAGATTACCCGTAGGTTCGTCGGCAAGAATAATACTCGGATCATTCACAAGTGCTCTGGCGATGGCAACGCGTTGGCGCTGACCTCCAGAAAGCTCGTTTGGTTTATGGTCGGCCCTGTCAGCCAGGTTTACACTTTCCAGTCTGGTCATGGCTATTTCTTCCCTTTGACGCTTGTTGTAACCGGCATAAATAAGTGGAAGTGCTACATTTTCAAGGGCTGAGGATCTGGGGAGGAGGTTAAATGTCTGAAACACAAATCCAATTTCTTTGTTACGGATATCCGCCAATTGATTTTCTGACAGGTTGCTGACATTGTGGTTGTTAAGAATATACGTTCCTGAAGTTGGAGAATCAAGACATCCTATTATATTCATCAGGGTGGATTTTCCTGATCCCGAAGGACCCATAAAAGCAACATACTCGCCTTTTGAAATCGTAATGGAAATCGATTGTAAGGCTTTTACGGTCTGAAGCCCCATATGATAAATTTTGGCAATCTCGCTAGTACTGATAATGGTATCCATAAAATTATCCCTGAATAACTTTTTATTATTTAATCCGATCGCAAGAACGCGTATTTAAGGTTTTTATACAAATATTATTATTTAAGCGGATTTTAATTGATATCGAAGGGAAAGGAATGATTCTTAATCTGGGGACATGTATATTGGTTTAAAAATGTACATGTAAAAAAAACGGCTGATTAGAGCCGTTTTTAAGTTTAAAACATGGATTTAAATATTATTCTGTTATAAATAACATTACGTAAATTTACGTACTTATTTTAATAAAGGAAAATGGATCTTAAAATCCCTTGATTCAACCCAAGGTAATTCACGCAGGGTGATAACTTCTTTACTGTTGAATATGGCATTCATCGAACCGGACTGGTTGCCAAACTCATTCGGATCTCCCCA
>JBNKDZ010000237.1:0-2223 GCA_050288525.1 Cyclobacteriaceae bacterium | reverse complement strand
ACTATTGCCCGTTTAATTTCTCGAATGTCTGTAAATCAAAAGTTTTTTCACGGTATCCTCTCACTTTTTTTGATTATAGGCTCAATTCAACATCAGGCGATAGCTTATGATCACGAAGATGCAGTACGTGCTAAAACGGGGGAGTCCATTGAGCTTGTCCATCCCGAATGGGGATTTCAGGACTTTGATGCATCAACCATTTATAATGTTACGACCATGACACAACAAGCAATCCAGAACGCTATTGATGCGGCCAATGCAAGCGGGGGAGGCACTGTCATTGTTCCGGAGGGAACGATAAATATAACTTCAGGGATCACCATGAAAAGTAATGTGAAGGTTCAGGGTACTTTGGTAAACGGGCAGCGTGCAACTACGCTTAATGTGACGGCAGGAGGTTATGTTGCTGTTTTTATGTGCCGTGGAGGAGGAGCGAACATGACTATTGAAAATTTCATTATTAATGTAAATAATTATGCTGTTCATGGCATCAATTTCTGGAATGCTCAGATAAATAACTTTTTGATATGCAACAATGAGATCCACAGCACTCCGTCAGCGACCGACTATTCTGCTTTTGTACTTTATTATGAGCCGGACAACACGTTTTTTAACAATAACATCACCGTAAAACATAACTATTTTCACGACGTAGGAATGCACTGTACCGGATTTCGGTCAGCAAAAAAAGTGCTCGTATACTCCAATACGTTCGTTAATAATGAAGGAGGGTACGGGGTTGATGTTTCAGCCAGATGTCATGAAATAGAAGTGGCCGGAAACTATATCCATAACGGGGGGTATGGCATGAAAGCTTATTCAAGTAACTATGTGTATATCCATCATAACGATATTAATAATGTGGGCAACTGTAGCAACTGCCCCGCAAGCTACGAAAACCCGCCTGATGCAATTGCGCTATGGGTTGACTCTTCATGTGTTTCCTCGGTCGATGGCGAAGTAGGTGCCCCGATGTATATGTGGATTGAAAATAACGATCTCTCAAATAATGTAGGAAGGGCCATAGATACCTGGCGCATTGACTACCCGAATTTTAAACATCTTATCCTGAAAAACAACATCGTCACAAACAGCATTCAGGCAGGCTCCAACATACACGTGAAAAATGCTGAAATGGTTGATGTATATGGCGATAATGGTGTGGTATCATCCGAAAACAGCACTATCGTATATCATGACACATACACATTATCCGTGTCATCAGGTACAGGTAGTGGTAATTATGAAGAGGATGTTGAGGTGGACATTAAGGCCAACACACCACCATCCGGACAAAAATTTGATAAGTGGACAGGGGATGTAGCCTATGTCGCCAATGTGTATGACTCTGAAACTACGATAACCATGCCGGCAGCAGCAATTGCGGTAACAGCCACATATACCTTTACAGCAGAACCCGAAAATGTTGCGCTGAACAAAGCTGTGGTTGACTCTTCAGGCACAGGAGACCTGGCAAATCCAACATTTGAATTGATTGATGGAAATGCGGCTTCGACAAGCTACTGGGCATGTTCAGGCTTACAAACCTCCCCACAATGGATCGAAATAGATCTGGGTAATGTTTATAGCGTTTCATCAACCGAATTGATCTGTCTCCTTGACAGGGCTTACCAATTTACTATTGATGTAAAAACTACATCAGGTGGCAACTATACGCGGATAGTTGACAGAAGCCAGAATACCACGCCCGGCACCGTATCCGATCCGATTACGGACAACTTTACCACAACCGATGCCCGTTATGTGAAGATTACTGTTACAGGGGCAGCAGATTATACGGGTGACTGGTGTAGTTTAATCGAGTTCAGGTTATTTGGTACGTTAAAAAGTGTAATACTGCCTTTGGAAGCGTCATTGGTCAAAACGGTAACCGTTTACCCTAATCCTACATCATCAACACTAACAATTGTCGGGCAAACGGATTCTATTAACAATGCCAGGGTAGGAGTGTATTCCTTTTCGGGTAAAAAAGTTTATGAAACTACACAAAATATAGTATTTCCATATACGGTTGATATCTCATCACTCCCTCCGGACACCTATATTATCAGGATATTGGATGGTGATAAAGAGGAAACAGTGAAATTTAAAAAGCAATAATTGTTATATAAGTTAAACCACAATCAGCTGGAGGAACAAGGGAAGTTTGGATTTTTCCATTTATTCCAAACTGTTCTGACAAGAACCGGCAATACAATTGCC
>JBNKDZ010000236.1:0-10385 GCA_050288525.1 Cyclobacteriaceae bacterium | reverse complement strand
ATCGAAGTCTTGGATGCTGTCGAATTCCTCCCATTGTTAAAAAACACCCAAATCTCGGCCAAGAATGACCCGGAGATCAGCCCTGAATGGTTGAGGAATCTGACAGAACTCATAGATAAACTTGAAAAAAGACAGAAAAATTGAAAAAGATATTCTTTTATGCAACAATAATAATTTCAGGATTAAGTATTCCTCTTTTTACTTATGGGATCTTAAACACAATGGTAAGTTTAAAGTATGAAACTGAAAATCCGGAAGACTGCATTTCTATAGTATCAGGACAAGACCTGTACCTGACTATAGATGTATTAAAAGGATTATTAGTAATTAGTATAATAACTTTTATTGTATTAATTGTATTTATAAGGCGTTTTTCAGAAAATAGTAACGTATAATTTGTTTGATTGCGTTAAATGTTATAAAATTCACATGAAACTCAACGAATCCGATATCATCAGTAACTTACAATCCAACCCTCTGCGTGCAATAGCTCAGTATCTGATTAAAAACGGGAATAAAATCACTTTTTACGGAAAAACATGGACGAAAGCATCGGCTGACTGGGTATATTTTGATGCAATTTTGGATCTGGATGCGTTAAAAAGTAAATTCCAATTGAATTCTGCTATTACGATCCATGAAAATACAGACCCTAAATCCGGTACTGAACGGGGATTTATAGATGAATCGACCGGAGAAGGATTAATGGGAAAACTGGCATAAAAAATATTCCTTTTCAACTGAATGAGTAAAAAGAAAATAACAGAACGCCTGAAAGCCTCTTTTGGAAAAATTAAAGATGAGAGTTTTAATTTCGATCTGATTGAGAAATACTTCCGCAAAAAAGATAACTCCGGCTCATATCAGGTGTTGTCGGATAAAACCTGCAATGACCTCGATTTCCAGGAGCTTTTCATGTTTCTCGACCGAACCGCTTCAAAAGTGGGCCAACAATATCTCTACAACAGATTACGGAATATTCCATCAAAAAGTAATACAAACCTAAACGAAAAGATCATACAAAAGCTTTCTGATGACGCTGATCTAAGGATCAACACACAGCTACTGCTTGATAAATTAAAAAAGGTTGACGTATACCATATCGCATCCCTCTTTCAGGAGGAACATCTAAAACCTCCAAAATGGTTTTTTATTGTCTGGACATTATCATTGACCAGTGCATTTTCCATAATTATGCTTCCCTTTAATCAGCAGTTTTTACTGTTGTTGCTTGGAATCATTATTATAAATCTCGGAATTCATTACTGGAACAAAAAAAACCTGTATGAGTATATAGGTTCCATACCACAACTATTGAGATTGAATGGTATAGCATCCAAACTCCACAAAATCGATTCCTTTAAAGAAATAAATCCGGAGTTGTCCGGGTCGGTCAGGATAATAAACCAGGTCCGGAAGGGGATGTCATTTTTTCAACTGGAATCCAAACTTCAGGGAGATCTTGAAGCTTTGTTCTGGTCATTGTTAGAGATAATCAAGATCGTTTTTCTTCTCGAACCTTTACTTTTATTCGGCGTATTAAAAAGACTGGATACAAAACGGAAAGAAATTGAGGATGTCTTTTGCTTCGTCGGGCATATTGATATGTTGATCTCAATTGTTTCGCTACGAAACGGACAGGAAACATGTTGCCTGCCTGCCATCCATGATAAAAACCTGACAGCAAAAGAGATGGTGCATCCGTTAATCGTTGATTGTGTTCCGAACAGTATTCAGGTAACGGATAGATCAATTCTGCTTACCGGCTCGAATATGTCTGGCAAAACCTCCTTTATCCGGGCTGTTGGCATAAATGTAATAACCGGACTGACAATCAACACATGTTTTGCGAAATCGATGACGATCCCAAAACTCCGGATTTTTTCCGCAATCCGGATCAGCGATGACCTGCTCAACGATAAGAGTTATTATTTCGAAGAGGTGCTGACCATCAAAGATATGATCGGTAACAGTGAAATTCCGGGATCGAATTTATTCCTGTTGGATGAGCTCTTTAAGGGTACCAATACCATAGAACGGATCTCTGCCGGAAAGGCCGTACTTTCTGCTCTTTCAAAAAATAAAAATATTGTATTCGTCTCGACCCATGATATCGAATTGACGGATATGCTGACGGATACCTATGAGCTGTATCATTTTAGTGAAATCGTCGGAGAGAATAATGTCGATTTTGACTACAAACTGAAAGAAGGCAAACTAAAAAACCGTAATGCCATACGAATACTTGAGATGAACGGGTATCCGGAAGAAGTGATCAAAGAAGCGATTGATATTTCCAGGGATCTTGATGCATTTACAATGACAAACACGTTGAAGAAGTAGATACAAACAAAATCTTTATTAAATAAGTCTTCAAATGAATTCAAATTAACGGATTAGAATAATCCAATGAAAATATCCCTCAGTTTCATATTTTTTCGTCTTCAATGATTATAACAAACCCTCAACGATCGCCAAGATATTTGATGACTTTTTGAATTCCGTAGACTGAAAATACCAATCAGAAATTAAGTCATCATATTTTATCACCTATAATGAAAAAATATCAGGCGTATTATTTTACAATAATTCCTAATCGGTATAGGGATATCTTTGCTTGAAATGTCTCAAATACAAACACATTAATAATTTAACCCTAAACAAAATGAAACGAATAGTATTCTTTATCCTAATTATATCTCTCTTTTCATGCTCAGAAGATGAGGTAATCAAAAAAAACGCAAAAAAAGGGAATGATGAAATCCTTCTAAACGATGAAACCCCTATAAACGATGAAACCTCTATAAACGATGAAATCCTTCTAAAAGAACTCGAACCCCTTATAGGCACCTGGAAAGCAACTTCCGTAACTTATACGAGCAAATACCAACACAAATACACTGATTTGTATGATGATTTTACCTGTATAGTTAAAGATCAGGACATTAAGGTAACGTTTGAAGGAAATCCGCAGAATTCATATGAAGAATACTCAAACAAGATACATTCTTCAGGAGATTGCAAAATCGAATTACATTTAAATGATGAACATGTAACATCTATTGACAGCCTTAATATTTTCGGAATTGGAAAATGGGATATGGTTAATAATGAACAAATCAGATTAGTCCCAACTGTTAAATCAGGAGTAAATTATAAATACTATTTCATCGAATATTTAACAATCGAAGAACTTTCTTCGGGAGAATTAATCATTTTAACAGAAGAAAGGTATCAATATATGGATGGAAGATTTCTTCTGAATGGAACGTATACTATGGTTAAAGAGTGATCAATTAAACTTTAATGTATTTTTATTCAGGCTGATATGAATTTTACGATCAGCCTGTTTTTATTATTTGCAAAAAGCATATATTTTTAATTATCGACTGTTCAAAAGACGAGATCATACCTAAACAAGAAAACCTGATCGGAATATGGAATACGACATCCATTGATTTCACAGACTCCTGCATTTTGTCTTATAAGATTGTCCAGCTCCTTAATTTTACATGAAATCGAAAAAACATTGATTATCAGGTGATCATTAAAGAAGAACAGAAATGCCATCAGGATACAGGAATGAATGTATCCGGGAAAAGTGACCAAAGAGTCTATTAATATTTCCAGGGATCTTGATGAGATTACGATGAACAGGTAATCTGAAGATTGCTTTCTGCAATATATCATCCTACCTATCTGTCCCTTTATTACCATCCATTTAATTTTTTAAAAAAATTAACAAAAAATTATGGTTTGAATTTCAAACTTGATTATGTTTGTATTATAGACTTGTTTTATTTACTAAACAAATATTATAATGGAAGCAACAAAAAACACCTCTGGCTCCTTCGACGAAGCCCAGTCATTACATGTGATCAGGGAAATGATACAGGTATCAAGGAACAAACTAAAACATGATGGCATCCTATTTATTGTCTGGGGCTGGATACTATTTATCAATTATTTTGCCCTTAATTATCTTACAAGTATAATCCACACACCACATCAAATTATGGGCCTTGTCCGTGTTTTACGTATAATATTGCCCGTTTTAGGTATTTTTTACAGCCTTCATTATATTTATAATCAGCGAAAAAAGGTCCAGACCTATATTGGTATATCGCTTCGATATGTCTGGATTTCGTTATTTTTCTGTCTTTTGCTGGTAAATTTGATACAGTACAATGTGCTAAAAGGCATGAATTTTGAACTCCAGCACCCTGTTTTTATGGTATTTATCGCATTTGCTGTTACGATTACCGGTGGAATTTTACGGTACAGATTTCTGATTATTGGCGGTATTTGGTTTGCTGTTCTGGCATATACTGCATCTTATTTTAATTTACAGGAGCAATTATTGATTGAATCAATTGCCTGGGTAATTGCTTTTATTATCCCAGGACACATTTTGTTTGCTAACCGTAAAAAATAGTGATTATGTTCAAAGACTTGGATCCATTGTTGCACTCTCAGGTCAGGCTGGCGATTATGTCTATCCTCATTGGTGTTAAAAGTGCTGAATTTGGTTATCTCCTGGAGCACATAAATACAACAAAAGGCAACTTAAGTTTTCAGATATCCAAATTAAAAAATGCCGGATATATTGAGGTAATTAAGTCATTTAAAGGCAATTACCCCCTTACAACCTGTTCGATTACAGAAAAAGGAATAAATGCCTATGAGGTCTATGTCAACGCAATTGATGATTATTTTAAGCAATACAAAAAACATGAAGTCTGATCGTGTCGAACAGTTATGATCAATAATCGCTTACCTCTATGCACTAAGCTCAACATACTTATTCCTTCCTATTTTTCTTGTTCCTACAATCAACATAGGGATATCAATTATTAAAATGTCTACCTAACATATAATTATATGTAAAATCTAATCCTAAAAGAAATGAAAAGAATGACCTTCTTATTACTAATTACATCTGCCTTCTCATGCTCGAAAGAAAAGGCAATGTTCGAACAAAAGGATCTTATAGGAACCTGGGGTGTTAAATCGGTTGATTATATAGGTATGATCAATACTGATGTTATTGATGTTTCAAGTTTTAATTATAAGGGTATGACTGAAGTATGCGACCTTATAATAACATTTGAAGAAGATTCAAAAAAAGTATATTCAACCGGAAATCTAAAAATAGATTTCTACATTAATGATGAACTTCAAATAACTGTAGATGAAGTAAATGCTTTCAATACCGGAATATGGGATACTAATGGTGAAAACCTGACCATATCACCTGAATTGACAGATGAATACTATAAAATTAATAAAATAACAATTGATAAAATCTCTTCAGATAATATGATCATCTCAACTGATGAGACTTTACAACGTGAAGATGGAATATCAGGTGAATATCAATTGAAAGGAACATATACATTGGTTAAAAAGTGATCAAATAAACTTTAACATGTGTTTATTCGGGCTGGTCTGTATTTTACGATCAGCCTGTTTTTTTTTATAATTTGTAATAAGACAATTTCTTTATTAGTAAGAAAAAAGAATTATTATTGTACAAGACAGAACATATTTATGTAGTTCGGAATAAATCTTCTATTGTAAAGTTCAAATAAGAAACTAAAATATGAAACGACTATTCTACCTGTTGCTTGTGTTCTCAATTGCCGGCTGTTCAAAAGACGAAGTCATTCCAAAACAAGAAGACCTGATAGGAATTTGGAAAACGACATCTATTGATTTCACAGGCTCTTACACGTTTAGTCTTATGGGATTGTCCAGCTCCCTTGATTTTACAGGAAAAGGAAAAAACATTGATTATCAGGTAACAATTGAAGAAGAACCCAGGAATTTTACATCAACAGGAAGTTATGATATGGAACTTTACATGGAAGAAGAGCCTCCGACAATCTTTGAAGATGAAAGTTTAATATCTTCAGGTATTTGGAATCTGGATGGCAAAATTCTTACAATCACTCAACAAGGAACAGAACCACAAACCTGTACGATAAAAAAACTTACCGCAGAAAATATGACCCTGTACACAGAGCAATCCATTGATATGATGGGGCTTGGTACCTACAAAATAAAAGGAACTTTTTATATGGTTAAACAATAATTTAAGATATGTTTCTGCAAATTGACAAGCAATTTATCATCATCCACATTCTTCCGGAATATTTTGTATTAATCATTACTGATGAAAAATATCGCTTCAATATGAAATTCCACCTACTACACACGCAAAAGTTCATAATCACTCTACTTCTCTTCATCTCGGGATGTAATGGAGATAACGAACCCTGTGACTTTGATTCAGGTAAGATCACAGGAAGCACTTATACGAATAATTATTTCGGATTCAAGGTTAATATCCCGGAAACATGGTCGGTCCGGTCCGGGAATGAGTTGCGAAAGATTTCTGACGAAGTTGCAGAAACGGCAGATCAGAACACCAAAGAAACAATAAAAAGCGGCCAACAGAATACTTCTTTTCTGCTTAGCCTGTTCAAATATGGTCCGAATGAAAAGACTGAATATAATCCTTCCCTAATCGTTCTGTCGGAAAACCTGAAAAACGCTTCCCGTATCCGAACAGGGAGTGACTATCTGAAAAAGACAAGGGCGTTGTTATTGCAATCGGAATCCGGCTATGTACATATTGATGATACACCGGCAACTACACGTATTGGCGGACAGGATTTTTTTTATATAAATGCAAAAGCAAACGGAATTCATCAGACCTATTATTCCAAAGTGACGCGTGATTATAGTCTGACGATTATTCTCTCATACCTGCCTGCCCAAAAGGATGAATTGGAAGAAATCCTGCAATCGATCACCTTTTTTGACCTGGCAGAAAAAACAGATTAGTTCCTGTTCTTCAAAACATCTGCCATGGTCGCACCGATATCTGCCGGTGATATCACCACATGGATGCCGCATTCTTCCATAATCTTCATTTTAGCTTTTGCCGTATCTTCCGATCCCCCGATTATCGCACCGGCATGTCCCATTCTCCTACCCGGAGGAGCTGTTTGGCCGGCAATAAATCCTACGACAGGCTTTGTGCCGTGCTCCTTGATCCACCTGGCAGCATCCGACTCCATACTACCTCCTATCTCGCCAATAATGATAATTCCCTCAGTCTCAGGATCGTCCATCAACAATTTTACAGCATCGAGCGTAGAAGTTCCAATGATCGGATCCCCTCCTATCCCGATGCAGGTTGATTGTCCCAGGCCAGCTTTTGAGATCTGATCTACGGCTTCGTAGGTTAACGTACCGGATCTGGATATAATTCCGACGGTGCCTTTATTATGAATAAATCCGGGCATTATACCCACTTTTGCTTCACCCGGAGTGATGACTCCCGGACAATTAGGTCCTATCAGGATCTGGTCCTTATCTTCCAGATAATAACGCACCAGCAACATATCCCGTACAGGTATGCCTTCTGTTATTGTAACGATCACCTTGATTCCTGCATCAACCGCTTCCAGAATGGCATCTGCTGCAAATGCAGGCGGCACAAATATGACAGAAACATCAGCACCTGTGGCTTTTACAGCCTCTTCAACTGTATTAAATACCGGCCTGTCAAGATGCGTTTGCCCACCCTTTCCGGGAGTAACACCACCGACAACATTGGTTCCGTATTCAATCATCTGACCGGCATGAAAAGTGCCTTCAGATCCGGTAAATCCCTGAACAATTACTTTTGAATTCTTATTAACTAATACACTCATTTAATTGATATTTGTTCATTATAACAACAGAATTCTAAAAATGATTAAAAAACTTTTATAAAGCTTAAGGGTAGGAAGTTTTTTTTAAAAAATCTAATTTCATAGAATTAAATCAAATTACAATTATTTTTTTATACGATCATGTATACGAAAAAAACGACAAAGGACCGGATATTTGAGATCATATTTGAAGCGGATACGCCTGCGGGAAAAGCCTTTGATATCATTCTTATTTTTCTGATCCTGGCCAGTGTTGTTGTTGTAATCCTTGAGAGTGTTCCTTCCATTCATGAAGAATACGGCACCCTGCTCCGAAACCTAGAATGGCTTTTCACCAGCTTATTCACAATAGAATATGTTGCTCGGATCTACACCATTAAGAAACCTTTCCGATACATTTTCAGCTTTTACGGGATCATTGATTTTCTTTCTATAGCTCCTATGTACTTTAGTCTTTTTTTTGTCGGAAGCCATGCTTTTCTTGTCATACGTACCATCCGTCTCTTACGAATCTTCCGGGTACTCAAGTTGGTTCAGTTTCTTGGTGCTGCAGACAAACTGTTCTTTGCGCTTAAGACCAGCCTTCCAAAGATCATTGTTTTTCTTGTTAGTGTCTTCTCTGTTACCATCATTGTCGGAACCATCATGTACCAGGTAGAAGGAAGCGAGCATGGATTCACGAGTATTCCGAGAAGTATCTACTGGGCCATTGTTACCATGACTACTGTTGGATACGGAGATATTGCTCCTCAGACTGCAGTTGGTCAGACCATAGCGGCCTTCGTGATGATCCTTGGATATGGCATCATAGCCGTACCTACCGGTATCGTAACTTCAGAGATGACAAAGATAAACCGACAGAAGACAAATACGCAGTATTGTCCAAACTGTGGCCACAACAATCACGATGATGATGCAAAATTCTGTAAAGTCTGCGGAACCGGGCTTTAATAATTTTATATCGGAATGGATATTTCAATGTAATAATTGCAAATCTTTTTTTTTACAAATTCCACAACGCCAAACCATATTTTAAATCAATTTATCAATATAATTGCCTTTTTTATATGAAAAATCAATGGTTTTAAACAAATTTATGTCAGCAAATCAATTGGATTCATATTTTACAATTGCATCAGGACTAAATATCCATTGCGAAATTCATAATTTAGCCCATTTTTATATACCCCATTTGCCAAATTCGCAAAATCAACACACTCAAAACAGGCAAAATGTATTTTTTCAGACTTTTTTTTAAATAATTTTTAATTTAATAAGCCTTCTATTAAATTTGTATCAACAAACGGTTACAAAAACAAACATATTGTAGAGTGATGAAACGGCAGACGTGCCCTCCTGTCTCGGGGGTGGAGAGTCCGGAATAAAGCCACAGGCGATGATCAGGCCTGATGCCTAACCGCTCCGTGGAGGTTCGAATCCTTCCTCTACAGCAAAATGACTTTAACGAAAGTCTTTTTATTTACCATACTGTAGGATGATGAAACCGGCAGACATGCCCTCCTGTCTCGGGGGTGGAGAGTCCAGGATAAAGCGCAGGCGATGATCAGACCTGATGCCTAACTGCTCCGTGGAGGTTCGAATCCTTCTCCTACAGCCATAAGGCTTTAAAAGAAAGCCTTTTTTATTGAAACATATTGTAGGGTGATGAAACTGGCAGACATGCCCTCCTGTCTCGGGGGTGAAGAAAAAAGGACAAATCGTATGTGTTGATCAGGTATACGACTAACTTCTTCGTGGAGGTTCGAATCCTTCCCCTACAGCAACAAAAAAGCTGTCTCAACAATGATGTATTTGGTGAGACAGCTTTTTTTATGTAGAGCACAATTACAAACGGAAAGTCTCAAATTTTAATAATCTGAAATTTCCTGCAATAAGAATGCATTTATTTCTTCACAAAAACACTCCTGATCTTCTTTCTCTTAATAAACAGGACCAGGAAAACAATGAAAATCACAAGACCGGTAGCCACATGATACGGACTTGTCAGAAAATGTCCTGCATTTTCAACATGCGTCATGTCATGTCCCGGATGAGCAAATATGCTAACGGTTGGAGCTAATAAACAAAGGATAATAGTTGCAAAGGTTTTCATATTGGTTCAGATTAGTTTACGTTTTGTTCTTTAATATAAATATTTTAGAACTATTTTTTATAAAATGAATAGTATTAATACAATAATTCGTCATCAATTGTTATAATTATCCTAAAATAATACAATCAAATCGTATGCACGAGCTCTCAATAGCAATAAATATTGTTGAACTGGCCGAGGAAGAAGCACGTAAAAGAGGAGGGCTCCGGATATCTTCGGTCCATATTGAGATCGGCACACTTAGCAATGTTGTTCAGGAAGCCCTTGAATTTGCATTGAACAGTGCTGTAAAAAACACTCTTCTTCAAAATGCAACCTTCAGGTATGACAATATTATTGCCAAAGCTACCTGTGAAAGTTGTGGCAATGTATTCGAACCGGAAGATTTTTTCTCCCCCTGTCCGGAATGTCAGAGCTTCAGCACAGAAATCATCCAGGGCAAAGAATTGAGGATCAGATCCATTACAATGGAACCCTGATCAACTTTCACACTTTTAACTTTCACACTTTCCACTCAAGAGAAGCAATATTTTACCAAAAATCAAAAA
>JBNKDZ010000235.1:0-14145 GCA_050288525.1 Cyclobacteriaceae bacterium | reverse complement strand
GCAGTAAATGAAAGGAATGTTCTGCCACTCCTAATTCGTTTGTTTCAAAAATGTATTTCATACTATAAAAAATAAAATTCCGTTTAAGCACGAAAACGTACTCTTAGCCACCAGGCTACGTGCAGCGATCAAGCATATTTTTTGTGAGAAGATCAAACTCCTCATAACTTTTCTGAACTGCATAAACATGTGCACCAATAGCCCCATCGGCAGGTTTTAATAAGAAAATCGGTTTATGAACCTCCATTGACATTGGAGCCAGACTTCTGTAATGCTTTAGTAGGGCAATAGAATTTTGGTCGATATCAACACTTCTTATATCCTTATTTGTTTCTCCAAGTACATATTCTGAAAAAATATTCGGTATGCGGTTTGCCCATTTCAAATATGATTTAACAGGTCTGCTTTCTTTTGCTGAATACTGCATCACGATATAACCCGCAGGTTTCGCTCTGTTTTCAGGAATATCAAAGGTCAGGTTATCAGGCTTTAATTCTTTTCTTTGATTCCATTGTCTTTTCCAATCATTTAAGGTTGTTCCAAGGTTTTTTATCCCCTGAAGTGAAAAAAGATCTGAAGCAACCGGCATGATGATATAATCTGAACTAATTGTAACGGCTCTATTGATGGCTCCAAGATTTGGACCGACATCAATTAAAACAACTTCTGCATTAAACCTTTGAGCAGCTTCCTTGATAATCGTTTTAAAAATGCTCGTGATTCTGAATGAATAAATATCGCCATTCAAGCACTTAAGCCATGCGTCACTTAGGGTGTCTTCGAAAGTTGATAAAGCCAGATTACCTAATATTAATCCCAAATTATCATTGATCTCTTCGATATGCACCGGTACGGCAGGATCGCCATTCCTTATTGGAGTAATGGCATCTAAAATCGTATGAGGCAAATTATTTTCATAAATAAATTCAAGCCGCTCATCCGGAAGAAACATTGATGTCAGGTTAGATTGTGGGTCCAGATCAATGGCAATGGTTTTAATCCCCATTTCAGAAAGCATCCAGGCAACATGATATACTGTTGTGGTTTTTCCTACACCTCCTTTATTATTAAAAAAAGTTATTATTTTCATCACCATTGCCGATTTACAGGAACAGAAACTTTAAACTTTGTCGTCAGTGATAAATCAAAATCGGGTTCACCATTTCCGTTTTGTATTAGTTCTTCTTTAGCTCTTTTAACTCCATAATTGAACCTGTTTACATATCCCAGCACTTTCATTGCTTCTGCGAGAACAACATTTCTGTAATCGCTGGCATTTGGAAAGTTCTGCGGTGTTACCTCTCCGAATAATCCTCCCGGATTGATAATTTCAATTCGATTTGAAAATTCATAAATGTATATGGGGGCATTCGATTCATAGTTACGATGCATTATCGCATTCATTATCAGCTCCCGTAGTGCCCAATATGGGTAATTTTGAATGGTTGTTTCCTGAAAAGAGTCTTTTTTAACAGGTCGTTCTTTAATTACGTTACTCTTAACGAATTCATCTATTAACTTCAATTCTGTAATTAATGCTCCGGAAAATTTCTTTTCAAATTCAACATCGGTAGTCATCTCCTCCCCCGAAAACTTGATGAATTGTAAATATGCTCCAGGTAGATAAAATTCAGGGTTTAACCCAAATATCAGTATCCCGGCATTTGTTGGACATTTTTCTCTTTGATCAAAAAACCTGAGTGAAGCAAGTTGTTCTTCAATTGTTCTGCCGTTTTCTGCCAATGTCTCTTTATCGACAGCCGATGTTAAATAATTTATTTTAAAATGTTCGACACTCAAATCATCCAATTTGGATCCTATTGCGGGAACAAGATCATATGTTTTTGCAAACGAAGCTCTTCTTTCAACAAGAATTCTTTCTTCCTCCAATGTTGCCCTGCTTCTCCGTGGTCCTACTCTGATCCAACATATTCCATCAAACCTTACAGGAGGATAGGTAGAAGGCTTTACTTCAATAACTACTACCTCTCCCTCCGAAAATTTATAAACAGGACTTATGACAATAGACGGTTGAGGAAGTACTTTCCCATTACTTTTTATATTACCAATTTTTTGTAACTCTTCATCTGTCCAGACTGAATTAGCAAAAGTTCCGTCATCCTTAACCCCCAAAAGAATATACCCGAAATGCTTATGATTTGGAAAATCATTGGAATAAGCACAGATGATCGGCCCGAGCTTATCATCACGGATTGAGATGGTCCTTTCAATCCAATCACTCTCCATATTAGAGATCAATTCTCTGACTTTTTGCTCTTCAATCATATTTTTATTTTAACTCAATTATTTCAAAATTAAAAAATATAATCTTCTTGCAATATGAATGTTATGTATTTCCTATCATTCCTGCTAAATAAGACTCATTTAATTCGGTATTAATTACCTTAATCAATGTCAATCGGCTTGCTCAACGTCAGATCTGAAAGGTTCATGCTCAGGTAGTAGTAATCTTTATCATTCGAACTGAAGTTGCCGTTCCCGTTTTTGTCCCGTTGCATTTTGATCAGGGCATAGCCTTTGTCGTTGTAAATCCGGATATCCATGACATTTTCATTCTCAGGGGTTATCGACTGCAGGTTCATGCCGGATTTGTCGGAAGCATAGAGGATGGCAGGATCTTCGTTGTCTATTCTTCCATTCTTATTGAAATCATTGGACATCACCAGATAGAAGATCCGGTTGGTACTGCTGCGCTTTTCTGCTGAATTACCGGGAAATTCTATGATATACGTATCTTTTTCAAAAAGTTTATGTGATGCGCCATTCTTCAGGTCATAGAACAGGATATTCGCATAGCAATTATTCCAGAAAGCCATTTTTCCGGAAAGAAGATCCGAATTGTACCGGGTAGGAATCATAACTGCTGATGTGCTGTCAAAACTAATCGGGTCGTCAAATGCGACGGATAATTTATCTGACTGACCAAAGGCAACCTGCGCTGATGCCAGGATGAATATTCCAAAAATTATGTTTTTCATGTTTTTTTAAGGCTGATTTTTATGTTTTATACTATTTTTTCTTTTTATCTTCGACCAGTTTCAGATCGATTATTCTTCTGTTGATGTCAGTATTGATCACCTTCACACGGATGTCATCTCCCAAGGTGATGATCTTTCCGGTTCGTTGTCCGACGATCCGGTAGTTGTCGGGATCGAAGTCGTAATAATCGTCTGTGAGGTCCGCCAGTTTGACCATGCCCTCACATTTGGTGGCAGTCATCTCCACGTAGACACCCCACTCGGTAACTCCGGAAACGATGCCTTCCATCTCCTTGCCGATCATGGTACCCATAAATTCGACTTGTTTGTATTTAATGGATGCTCTTTCGGCGTCAGCGGCCCGTTTTTCCATTTCGGATGAATGCTGACATTTTTTCTCGTATGTGGTAGCCTGTACTGAATTTCCGCCATCAAGGTAATGGTATAGCAACCGGTGCACCATCATATCGGGGTACCGCCGGATGGGCGAGGTGAAGTGTGTGTAATGCCTGAATGCCAGTCCGAAGTGCCCTTTGGCCTCGGTGGTATATTTGGCTTTAGCCATCGACCGTATAGCCAGCGATTGCAGCACGTTCTGCTCGGGTTTTCCTTCGATATCTTCAATTAGCGTATTCAACGATCTTGAAATGGCCGCCTCATCAATATGCAGGTCATGTCCGAACTTTTTAGCAAATACAGAAAAAGCTGTAAGCTTTTCCGGATCCGGATAATCATGAGTACGGTACACAAAGGTGTCCTTAACCTTGCCTTTTTTTCGACGATACACAAATTCGGCGACTTTTTTGTTTGCCAGAAGCATAAATTCCTCAATCATCTTGTGGGCATCTTTCCTTATTTTTGGAATAATGCCCAGAGGTTTTCCATCCTCGTCAAGATCAAATTTTACTTCAGTCGTTTCAAAGTTGATGCTTCCCCGCATAAAGCGGTCGAGCCGTAATTTCAATGCCAGTTCGTTGAGAAGCTTCAGCTCTTTGGCAAAATCACCGGTCATGGTCTCGATACGCTCCTGAGCTTCTTCATAGGAGAACCTTCTGTCTGAGTGTATGATGGTCTTTCCAAACCATTCATTGCGCACATAACCGTCTTTGTCCAGCTCAAACACTGCCGAAAACGTCATTTTGTCTTCATCGGGCCTGAGTGAGCACAACTCGTTGGACAGCCGCTCCGGGAGCATTGGTATTGTCCTGTCGACGAGGTACACAGAGGTAGCACGTTCTTCAGCTTCCTTGTCGAGCAGGCTTCCTTTTTTGACATAGTGTGTCACATCAGCGATATGGACACCCACTTCGTAGTTGCCGTTTGGCAGTAGTTTCAACGATAAAGCATCATCAAAGTCCTTGGCATCTGCCGGGTCGACGGTAAATGTAACGATATCCCTAAAATCTCTCCTGTGGCGGATTTCTTCGTCGGTAAAATCGTCGCTGATCTTTTCTGATTGTCGTATCACACCATCAGGAAATTTGAAAGGCAGTCCGAATTCTGCTATGATCGAGTGGATCTCAGCCTCATTCTCACCGGCTTTCCCCAGGATACGTACTACCTCACCTTCGGGCTTTTTAGTGCCTTTGGGCCATTCGGTAATTTTAACGATTACCTTATCCTGTTTTTTTGCTCCTTTTATCTTCGACTGGGGCACAAAGATGTCGTTATGCATCTTCTTAAAATCCGGCACCACGAAGGCAAAGCCCTGCGATGTTTCAATACGTCCGACAAACTCATCCCGAAAGCGGTTGACGATCTCTACAACCTTCCCTTCTGCCCTTCCGCCTTTCTTTCCGGGACGTTTGATAATCGAGACCTTTACCGTATCGTCATCAAAGGCGTGCATCAGGTTTTCAACCCGCACATAAATATCTTCTTCAAGATCTTCACAGACGATATAGGCAAAACGTGGGTTTACAAAATCAACCGTTCCTGTTATCTCATTAACATTCAACAAAGAGGTTTTCCCTCCTCCACTATTCGCATTTTGCAGAATTGCCTGAAGGGCTCTTTTGCTGCGTTTATCTTTAATACCAAGTTTTTTGATTATTTGTTTATATGAGACATTTTCTCCTTTATTGCTATTAATGATTTCGTTTACAAGGCTCTCCAGCTCGGAATATTGTGGCCGGTGGACGCCTTTATTTTTTTTCTTTGTCATTATGATTCAGATTGTGATTTCTTTTCTAAAATAATTTTTCTTCTAAGTTGTGCCTTTTTGATGTCCTCAATATCACCCTTTGGAATGGCGTTGATAAGGTTACGGGTATATTCTTCTTTCGGACGGTCAAAAAGTGCATCGGGATATCCCATCTCGACCAGCTTGCCGTTGTTCATGACAAAGATCCTGTCTGCCATAAATTTGATCACCGAAAGGTCATGGGATATAAAAATGTACGTAAAATGAAATTCCTTTTTCAGGTCATTCAACAGATTCAGAACCTGTGCCTGAACGGAAACATCAAGCGCTGAGACAGATTCATCGCATATGATAAACTTTGGATTCAGCGACAAGGCCCGTGCTATACAGACACGTTGGCGTTGTCCTCCTGAAAACTCATGCGGAAATCTGTTAAAATGTTCTTTTCGGAGCCCGACAATATCGAGCAGTTCGTGTACCCGTTTTTTCCGCTCTTCCGACGAGCCGAGTACCTTATGGATCCACATAGGTTCCATTATGGCTTCTCCGATAGTCTGCCGAGGATTCAGGGAGGAATACGGATCCTGAAAGATGATCTGCATTTTATTTCGCAGGGTTCTTAGTCGGTTTCCGGACATGTTATGGATCTCATGATCATCAAAGATCACTTCTCCGTCTGTAGGATCCACCAGCCGGATGATCGATCGCCCGAGAGTCGTCTTTCCGCACCCTGATTCACCTACCAGGCCAACGGTCTCTCCGGGGTACACATCAAAGCTGACATCATCGACAGCTTTAACAAATTCTGTTGCTTTCCCGAACAGGCTCTGGTTCAGCGGGAAATATGTCTTCAGGTTCTTCACCCTCAGAATAGGCTTTCTTTTTATGGCGGCCAGACGTTTCTGGATGGTCTCATCCTGTGATTCCACATTGAACAAAATCGCCTGTCCGACGGAATTGAATTTCGTCCCTCCGGAGGTTTCACTGGTGTCTGAAATAAAATCAGCAACAGTTGGCAACCGTTTCAATTTCACATCCAGACGTGGCCTGCATGCCAGAAGGCCTTTGGTATATGGATGCTGTGGATTGGAAAAGATATCGAAGATATTCCCCTGTTCGACGATTTTTCCCTTGTACATCACCAGAATCCTGTCTGCCATTTCGGCGATCACACGCAGGTCATGTGTGATAAAGATGATCGAGGTGTCGTAGGTCTCCCGCAGGCTGTCCATCAGTCGCAGAATATTGGCCTGAACCGTCACGTCGAGTGCTGTTGTCGGCTCGTCGGCAATAAGGATGGATGGATGGCATGACATGGCCATGGCAATCATCACGCGCTGCTTCTGCCCTCCTGAGATCTCATGGGGGTAGGCATCAAATATCTTTTCCGGTCGTTGCAGACGTACTTCATAAAACAGTCTGAGCACCCGTTCTCTTGCCTCCTGACGGGAGATTTTATTGTGTATCCGAATAGCTTCCATCACCTGATCGCCACAGGTATATACGGGATTCAGGGAGCTCATCGGCTCCTGAAATATCATCGCGATGTCATTTCCACGGATATTTCGTAACTGGTTATGAGGCAGCTGAAGCAGGTTTTTTACTGCTCCTCCACGAGTTTTGAAGAGGATATTCCCTGATTTAACCTCTGCCGGAGGAGATGCCAGCAGGTTCATGATGGAAAGCGCTGTCACCGACTTGCCTGAACCCGATTCCCCGACAATACCGATGGTCTCTCCTTTGTGGAGCTCAAAACTAATGTTGTCAACTGCTCTGACAACATTATCCCTGTTTGAGAAGTCTACTGTCAGGTTATTGACCTGTAAAATGGATTTTGAGCTTTTGAACTTCAAGTTTTTCTGCTGTTTATTTTCCTTTTAAAATTTTGGCGTTCAGCGTTGTCAAAATAATATTTTCTATGTGTTTCTATCCGAAAACTAATCAAATGTCCTAAAAAGAACTATAAAAAATGGATATTTTGATCGGCAACAGGTTCCATACAATTTAACCTGAGAAACAGCTGTGCCGTCACCATCACATCTCTTTCGCAATACGAGGCGATCCGTTTAAGGTCCTTTTCTTTATAATAAACGTGATTCACCTGGCTGCCGTCAATATCGTCTTTGCTTGAATGTATATTAAAAATGGCTGCCAGCAGATCGAGGCTTGTATAGTTTTTGCGGTCGCCGAACTTCCACATCTCCAGGGTGTCGATATGATTCACCTCCCATGGCTTCTTGCCACTCATATCCAGGCTGTCAGGGATCATTATGCCATTTATCAACATGCGTCTGCACAGATAAGGGAAGTCAAACTCTTTTCCATTATGAGCCACCAGGGTTAGTTCTTTCTGATCAAATTTATTCTCCAGAAGATTTTTAAAATTGGTAAGCAATTCCTTTTCATCATCCGAAGCAAATGATTTGATCCTCAGGTTCAATGTTTTGTTATCATCCCGGACAAAAAAACCCAAAGCGATTGATATGATTTTTCCGAATTCAGCATAGATGGCTGCGCGCCGGAAATATAATTCTTCCACACTCAACTCATCTTCGTTATGAAGGTAAGAGGCTTTTTTTGTCCACTGTTCTTTAATACGCTCATCGAGTTGTTCGAAATCCTCATGTGTGGATACGGTTTCAATATCCAGAACAATAAGATTCTTTAATTGCTGGTCGTCTTGTAAATACATAATACTATGGTGTTAATGTCAGTCAAAATACTAAAAATAGAAAAAGGAGATCACAAGAAAAAAAGACCCCCTAAACTTTCTCACTAAAAAACTTTTCTCTTTCCACTTTCAACTTTTTACTTTCCACTTGTAAAAGCAACCTCTCCATCGAGATCAATATAAAAATTTATAAAATTCAGCTTGTCATATGAAAGTGTTGTTTCCACAACATAATTCTCAAGGTCTTCAAAATCATCAAACGCAGAATAGACGATATGGTTTTGAGGATCCTCTTTTTCTATGATCAAAAAACTGATATCGTCATCATTGCCATAATTCAGGAAGATATATTTTCTTTTGTTATAAACCTCATTCCAGACAGACTCAGCCAGTGCATTTTGCAGGTTATAGCTTGTCAGTACCCTGCCATCCGTATTCAAAAACAACAAATTCTGACAATCGGGATCATATTCATTTTGATACAGAATGAAGAACACCGAATCCGAAGCAAAATGTTTTGCCACGATACGGTCATCAGAGTTGCTGTAATCCTGATAAAATTGCGGATCGGTAAAATCCAGTACCTGCCTGTTTTGATTCAGGTCATACAGTTCTTTGCCTGATAGCAGGAACGATTCAGCAGGATTCAGCAGGATCCCTGAATTTTTCCGTACCTGAACGTTATTGTGGAGCACATTCCCTGTGCTGTCAAGAATAAAGTAATACTGATGATCATTAAATGAGAAGATACATTCCAGCACATCAGGGATCATATAATCCATTGTAAGGTCACGAACTGGTGTTTTTTCGGTCAACTCTGACGAATCGTCAAATTTAATGGTGGCAGAATGATGTAGCGTGTCATTGCGTTTGACATGGAATTGCCATTCATGATTGATCTCCTTTCCTGCAACAGGAGAAACAACAAATTTATACGTAGCATTTTTAAACGCATACAGGAGCGTGTCCTGATTGTATTGTTTTCTCTGGTTGATGCTGTAGTCAGAATAGAAGGTTTTAAAGGATGTTTCAGGTATGTGATCACACGACAACATACACACAGTTATCATGATCACCGGAAATAGGGTATATTTCATGCGTGAAAGGTTTTTTGGATGCTTAGTTGTGGTATAATATATTAAAATATTTTTAAGTTGAAAAGAAAAATTCCAGTAAAACATCTGAAATGGTGGAGAGTATAAAAGCCCAGAAAACGGCGCTTATCAGCATATAGGTAAAAACTTTTTTTCTTCGGCCGCCGAGTGTGGTTATAATCAGGGTTCCGAGTATCGGAGAAAAAATTACAGGTGTGAAGAACGAAACGCCAAATTCGCCATAGTGTCGCCACACATATACGATCCTTCTGTTACGCCGGGAAAATATTTTTTTCTTTTTTCCGTATTTTTGCTGGATCCAATGACGCAATCTGATGCCAAAATAGGAGATAACAAATACGGTGGTCATCATACCAAGAATGGTCAGAAGGCTTGCCTCAATCGCACTCAACCCCCACGAAGTGCCCAATACCGGACCTCCCACAAATTTAAACATACTGATCAGGTACACTAACAAATACTTCATCGCACTGGCTCCTGTTATCATTTATTCTTATCGGTATTTATACAACGATGGTATAAAAGTAAATACTATACACAAGTAATAAAATAATTCCATCAACTCTTCCTACCTCCCTTCTCATAATCATCAAAGGCAGTATCATGATTGTAATTGCAATCATCCACCACATATCAATACTCAGGATCTGATCATTTATATGAATTTTCTTAATTATGCTGGTTATCCCTAAAATAGATAATATGTTAAATATATTTGATCCCATCAGATTGCCCAGAGCCAGATCGGTATGTCCTTTATAGGATGCCATAGCAGCCGTTACCATTTCAGGAAGGCTTGTGCCTATGGCTACAATGGTCAGCCCCACCACACGTTCTTCTACTCCAAACTGTATTGTAATCTCTTTGGCACTGCCTACAAACCATTCTGATCCATAGTACAAACCCACACACCCCAGCACAATAAACAATATGTCTTTCCAGAGTGGTTTTTGGGGTGACTCAGGTATATTGTTTTCCTCCTTATTTATTTCAAGGGCAAGAATACTTTTTCTAGATTGCTTGATGATCAGAAATAAGTAGACGATCAATATCAAAACAAACATCAGTCCCTCATAGATCCCGATATATCCGTCAAGCGATATTATGTATAACAACAAAGATGCTCCTAATGTTACAGGCCAGTCAATTTTTATACTGTTGGACTGAACTTTTACAGGGTAAATTACAGCAGTCACTCCCAATACCAGAGCAAGGTTGCAGATATTGGACCCCACCACATTACCGACAGCTATGTCCGGACTTCCTATGAGTGCTGATTGTATGCTGATCAATAATTCAGGAGCAGAAGTTCCGAAGGCTACGATCGTCAATCCGACTACCAGGGGAGAAAGTTTCAGGCGGAAGGCGATATTCGACGATCCCTTCACAAGATAATCACCTCCTACAATCAGGATTACCAAACCAATGATCAGCAAGGCGATGGTCATTTGCATTTTCTAAACAGTTTTTCTCTCTTTTTTCTCCTCAGTAATCAAAAACTTCAGGTCAGCGTGAAAATCATTGGTTTAATTCGGATCAGAAAAGACCACATAATGCATTCATAAACCCTGCCAAACTAACCTTTGAATACCTGCGATAATTGATATCGATTGAAATTCAAGTGTGAATTTAATGTTTGATTTTATAATTTCAGCCATCTGAATGAATATTTTATCAATTATTACGGATATTAGATCATGACCGGACTGTTAAAAGAATTATGCACGATCCATTCGCCCTCAGGAGAAGAAATACATATGCGGGACTTCATTATCCAATATGTGGTTTCCGAAATGAAAAACTGGAAATGTCGACCCAGACTTGTTTACGGTGATACATTTCAGGACTGCCTGATCCTGGAGTTCGGGAATCCGACTGTTGCGGCTTTCGCACATATGGATACTGTCGGCTTTACTGTAAGATATCAGAATCAAATTGTCCCCATAGGCAGTCCGGATGTATACGGAGGTGAGATCCTGACAGGAACAGATGATCTGGGACTGATCGAATGCACCCTGGAACTTGACGACGAACATCATGCCTTTTATAAATTCGGAAGAGGAATTGCTACCGGGACCAGCCTTGTGTACAAGAACAATTTCAGGGAAACAAAGTCGTATATCACGTCTCCCTATCTTGACAACAGAGTGGGCATCTTTAACCTTCTCAAAGTGGCCGAAACCCTGGAAAACGGATTATTGATATTTAGTGCCTGGGAAGAGCATGGTGGTGGTTCGGTGCCATACCTGGTAAAATACATGTACGAGAAGTACAACATTTCAAAAGCATTGGTTTCAGACATTACCTGGATCACCGAAGGCGTACATTTTAATAAAGGAGCTGTTGTTTCCTTCCGGGATCAGCGTATCCCAAGGAAATCATTTATTCAAAGGACATCGGATATCGCCCGGCAATCGGGCATACCCTGGCAAATAGAAGTTGAAGCCTACGGATCGAGTGATGGAAGAGAGATCCAGGCATCTCCGTACCCGGTTGACTGGTGTTTTGTCGGTGCCCCCATCGAAAAACCACATTCCGATCATGAGAAGGTCCACAAGAATGACCTGAACAGCCTTGTTGAATTGTATAAAGTCCTGATGGCGCACTTGTAACAGAAGCAAGTCGTTCTGTTAAGGTTTTGTTAAGGGGAAATATAGCTCTATATTTGCACTTCAATACAGGATATCCGGTTTTACAGTATTCAATGAAAATTAAAGATCTTACGTTCAAATGCTCCATAAGTCAGGAAATGATCCGGGAGCGGATAATTGAGATAGCGGGAGAATTAAATACGGCCTATAAGGGCAAAAATCCTGTATTCCTGGGAGTATTAAACGGATCATTCATGTTTTTGGCCGATATATACAGGGAGATCACGGTGCCTTCTGAAGTATCGTTTATCCGGTTAAAATCCTATAAAAATATGAGCAGCACTGGTGAAGTGAAGGAGCTCCTTGGACTTGAAAATAATCTGGAAGGCCGACATGTTATCATTGTTGAGGATATTGTCGACACCGGCCGAACATTAAATCATATCATTAACGAATTTAAAAATCTCGGGGCATTGTCCATCGAAGTATTAACATTACTTCACAAACCTGAAGCCAGCACCTGTGAGGCGGAGCTTAAATATATAGGTTTTGAAATCCCTGACAAATTCGTTGTTGGCTATGGACTGGATTATGAGGGAGAAGGAAGAAACCTGAAAGATATTTACCAATTAGTTGAATAAGGAAATGTTAAACATCGTTTTATTCGGACCTCCTGGTGCCGGAAAAGGTACCCAGAGCGAAAAGATCCTTAAAAAATACAAGCTTACCCATATTTCTACCGGCGACTTGTTTCGCAAGCACATGGGAGAAGGAACAAAATTAGGTGTCCTGGCACAAAAATATATTGATCATGGGAATCTTGTTCCGGATGATGTGGTCATAAAAATGGTAGAACTGGAGTTTAACTTTGCTTCAAAAACCAAAGGATTTATTTTTGACGGCTTCCCACGTACCGTACATCAGGCGAAAGCCCTGGACGCCATGCTCGAAAGGCATAACGCCCCGGTAAAAGGGATGATTGCCCTGGAAGTTAATGATGAAGAGCTGCGAACAAGAATTCGCCTCAGAGGGAAAACATCCGGTCGTGCAGATGATCAGGATGATGAAAAAATAAACAACAGGATTAAAGTATATAAAGAAGAAACATTGCCGGTAGCCGGTTATTACAATGAACTGGGAAAGTATCATGGTATCAACGGTGTTGGCAGTATCGATCAGATATTTGAGGAAATATCTGAAGTAATAGATCGTATAAAATAACTAATAAGCATTTGTCTTCACCAAATTTTATTGATTACGTAAAATTCTGTTCCAGGTCAGGATCAGGAGGGGCAGGGTCTGCACATTTCAGAAGAGAAAAATTTGTTCCCAAGGGAGGTCCTGATGGCGGTGACGGAGGCCGTGGAGGCCACATCATTCTCCGGGGCAACCAACAGCTATGGACACTTCTGCATCTGAAATACCAAAAACATGTGATTGCCGGCAACGGAGCCTCCGGCAGCGGAGGAAAAAAATCCGGCGCTGCAGGGAAGGATATTATTCTTGAAGTCCCGCTGGGTACCGTAGCAAAAGATGCTGAAAACTACCAGGTAAAAGTAGAAATCACCGAACACGGGCAGGAAGTGATCCTTACCCAGGGAGGCAGAGGAGGCCTGGGAAATGACCATTTTAAATCTGCAACCAATCAGACACCCAGATATGCACAACCCGGTGAAAAAGGGATCGAAGAATGGATCATCCTGGAGCTGAAACTACTCGCGGATGTAGGGCTTGTAGGTTTTCCCAATGCAGGGAAATCAACCCTTCTTTCTGTTGTCTCTGCTGCCAAACCGGAAATAGCCGATTACCCCTTCACAACCCTGGTGCCCAACCTCGGTGTAGTGAGCTACCGGGACCACAGGTCGTTTGTGATGGCAGATATCCCCGGACTAATCGAAGGAGCTGCAGATGGTAAAGGTCTGGGACACCGGTTCCTGCGCCACATCGAACGTAACTCGGTGTTGTTGTTTATGATCCCGGCGGACTCATCTGATATCAAAAAAGACTACAACATCCTGTTGTCCGAGCTCGAAAAATATAATCCCGAAATGCTGGACAAAAGAAGGCTGCTTGCTATAACAAAATGCGACCTTCTGGATGACGAACTTAAGGAAGAAATTAAGCAGGAACTGCCTGCAAATCTTAAAACTGCCATGATCTCATCCGTAACGATGGAAGGAATTGACAGGCTGAAAGACCTTATCTGGGGTGAAATCATGAATGAATAATGCCAATATGACAGGGTTTTACTGTTTGGCAAAATGATTGTGTGTGAAAAAAGGATAAAATGCGAATAAATATGGAGAAAGATATTCAGGAAGAAAGCGTTAATAATACAGAATCGACAGAAGAGGTAAAGGATCAGAGCAATGCTGATCCGGAAAATGATGCTTCGGGCCAGGAGCCGGAAGCAGAAGCAACAATGAAGGTTAACACCGAAGAACCTTCGGATGAAGATTCTTCGGAAGATGCACCTGTGGATGAACTGGATAAAATAAAAGCAGAACTCGAAGAATCAAAAGATAAATACCTCAGGCTTTATTCGGAATTTGAAAATTTCCGGAGAAGAACAGCGAAAGAGCGTCTGGATCTGATAAAAACAGCCAACGAAGACCTTATGCTCTCG
>JBNKDZ010000234.1:0-11923 GCA_050288525.1 Cyclobacteriaceae bacterium | reverse complement strand
TCAATCATATTTTTCTATTTCCAGAGCATGAAGTATAAAAAAGATCTTCGGGAGAAAAATGAGTTGCTGGAAATTCAGCGAAACACCATATCAGAAATGAAGAACAACCTTGCTTTTCAATCGGATTCATTACTAACACAGATTGCCGAACGGGACTCGCTCATACAGTATTTAAAAAAACAAAGCCGTATCAATCACCGTGACATAAAAGACCAAAAAATCCGGTTTCAAATTCCGGATAAGGAGGCGTTCTACCAACTTAATACAGAACCGAGAATTCAAAAGTACGACAATTCAAAATATGTGATTGGCATACAGACATTCAAAACTGACAAAGAATCGTTAGAGACAATAAAAAGCCATTTTACGGATAAGGGCTATACCATAGAAAACAATTATAATTACGACATGCTCAAACCCGATTGGATGGCAGATGTTCCTACCGTTTTTTATTATAGTGACAAATCTGCGGCTAAGGCAAAAGGTATTGCATCCGAACTTACAAACTTGTTAAAAGAACGGTTTGCCATCAAAAAAGGCAGTGGACTTGGTGTAATTCCCGGTCAGGAAATGTACACGTTTTACATCCATCTGATTGGCAAATAATTATGGATCAATCAGAAAATCTGGGGGAGAGGTAGTAAAATAATTTGTAAAAAAACGTATGGCAAAGCGCAAAGCGCACAGGGCAAAGCGTTTTGTTTGTAAAAATGCAATTTAATTTTAGTGATACCAACCTGACAGCGTCCAAAGACCTGTCAGCGTTAATTAAGACGACACTATTCATTTCATAGCGCTCCAAATTTGTCTGAAACAGAATTACAGAATATACGAACCAAGGTATTGTCCGCTTGCTGCTTTCTCAAACTCCAATCTACTCTTTGCCCTATAAGCTCTGCTCTTTGTTCAAGTAACTTCTCTTGTTCCTCCAAACAATTTATTTATAAACTCCCCGGAAATACCGATTGATCCATAATTATTCGTAACGCAGGGATTCGATAGGATCAAGTCTTGATGCGCGCATTGCCGGGTAAAAACCTGATAAAAGTCCGACCACCAGACATACGAAAAATCCAAGGAAGACCCATTCCCAGGGGGCCACAAAGGTACGCAGGCCTATCAACATGGCCACCCCATTACCGACTAACAATCCCAGGATTACGCCCATTGCTCCTCCCAACACACAAATAATGATTGCTTCAATCAGGAATTGTTGACGGATCTGTTTTGGCTTGGCTCCAATAGCCTTTCTGACACCGATCTCTCTTGTCCGTTCTGTGACAGACACCATCATAATGTTCATTAATCCAACTGATGCTCCTAAAAGTGTAATAAAACCAATAAAAAAACCACCGATCTTCAGATATCCACCTATCTCATCAAGTTCTTCTTCCAACGATTTGTTCTTTTCAATCTGGAACGATTCTTCTTCTCCTATAGGATCCTTGCGGATCTGACGCATCAGCTTGGTTGCTTCTCCCATCACATGATTTGATTTTGTCTGATCATCCACCGCAACCGTGATCCTGTAATCCAGACCACCGTACAATGAAATCCGTAAGGCACTTTTAAAAGGAATAAATACCGTGCGGTCAGCTTGTGTTTCTCCTCCCAAACCGCCTTTTTCCTCTAATACACCGATCACATTATAGGAATTACCATAAAAGGATATCTTTTTATTGATCGGATCCTCACCATCCTTAAACAGTTTTTTTACCACTTCATTACCGATAATCACCAGATTTCGGCTGTTCCTGATGTCAATTTCCGTAAAATTCCTCCCGTTGATGATGTTATAGTTCTGGATCTGCATGTAATTTTCATCAATACCGCTTATCTCAAAATTCGGAGTAGTCTTTTCCGACAGTCTTTTTATTTCAGCAGAGCGTGACACACGGACATGCAGAGAGGTTATTCCTTCAGCAAACCGCTCTTTAAACTCCATTACTTCATTTTTATGCAACAAAGGATATCTCTTTTGCTCTACACCGGCACGTACCTGTCTGTCCGGCCGTTTCCGCATTATTTCAAATGTATTGGCACCCAGACTTGAAAAGCTGGAGGTAATAGACGTTTTCATTCCGTCAATAGCCGTTAAAATCCCTACCAGAGAGGTTATCCCAATAGCGATAATCAATGCTGTTAAAATACTTCGCAACAGGTTGGATTTTACAGACCTCAACCCTTCCCGGATATTTTCAAATAAATTCATACCTTTGGATTTAATTCAAAAATAATATTCCCGGGGCATATTGTTAACATATATTATTCCAAATTCGTTATACATACATTATCGGTCGAAATACATTATAAGATGAGAACAATCCGTATTCTGTTTCTGTTTTTGATATTTCTGAGCTTTTCAAATGCCAAAGCCAACACCATCTTTTTACCGATGGATGAGTCACAGTCAAATCATCTTAAAGCTTATGGTATTGCGTACTGGGTGTTGGAACATGGTATAGAAGTCGACTGGCTCCTGAATTACCGGGGAGGAAGCTTCATGATGAACTATCAGCAACTGATTGAAAATGAGCTGATCATCCGGGGTGTAACCTATACCATCATTTCGGATGCACAGGCCAATCAAATCGTAAACGAGATTGCCAGTCCGTCGTCCAACACCGATATCATGAAGCTGGAAAAGGCCCCAAAGATAGCCGTTTATTCTCCCAAAAGTGCCCAACCGTGGGACGACGCTGTCACCCTGGTGCTCACATATGCAGAAATACCTTACGATGTCATCTTTGATGATGAGCTAATGTATGATGAACTGCCCATGTATGACTGGCTGCACTTACACCACGAAGATTTCACGGGTCAGTATGGCAAATTTGAAGCTTCTTACCGGAATTTCCCCTGGTACATCCGGCAAAAGCAGGAATTCATGGAGTCGGCAAAAAAACACGGCTTCGATAAAGTTTCCGAACTTAAGCTGGCTGTAGTAAAGAAAATCAGAGAATTCGTAGCAGGTGGCGGATTTTTATTTGCCATGTGTTCGGCAACCGACACGTACGACATTGCCCTTTCGGCAGATGGCATTGACATATGCAGTGCGGTATATGACGGTGATCCTCCCGATCCGCAGGCTCAGAAAAAGCTTAACTACGACAATTGTTTCGCCTTTAAAAACTTCCGGCTGGAAAATGACCCGTACAAGTATGAATATTCCGACATCGACAATCAGCCGGCCAACAGAGGTCTTACACAAAACAATGACTATTTCACCCTCTTCGAGTTTTCAGCCAAATGGGACCCGATACCCACCATGCTAACTCAAAACCATCAGAACATCATCAAAGGATTTATGGGGCAAACTACAGGCTACAAAAAGCATTTGGTAAAATCGGATGTTGTAGTGATGGGTGAAACAAACGGCATCGATGAAGTGAAATACATTCACGGAATCTATGGAAAAGGCTTCTGGACCTTCTACGGAGGACACGACCCGGAAGACTATCAACATATTGTCGGCGAAGACCCTACTGACCTGAAACTGCATCCCAACTCTCCGGGATACCGGCTGATCCTGAACAACATCCTGTTCCCAGCTGCCAAGAAAAAGAAAAGAAAGACCTAGTCAAAGAACATCCACCGGACACCAAAGTCAAATACTTTTTTCTGACCGGTGTAATACGGAGTGGTGAAGTATCCACTGTTGATACTCTGATTTGCATGAGTATATTTCAGAAAAATGGTAACATGATGGATCTGAAAATCCAGAAAAGCATCAGCGACCAGGTATGAGGGAATTTCAAACGCATCCTGCAGATAAAACTGTTGGGTGACCGGATCATATGCCTTGGCAAAATAATCGCTTTTATAGTGTCCCTGAAGCCCCATCTCGACATAAACTGTTTCCTTAAACATCTTGCCTCCGAAATAGAGTTTTGAATTGATGAAAAGCTGAGGAATCCGGAATCCATTGGCTGCAGCAGAATCTCCGGATATCTGCGTATACACCACTTCGTTGTCAAAATGCAGATTTTTAAGAAAACGGACATCTAATTCCAATCCGGCATTTATGATCCTGGCTGAACCGGAAATCTGAACAGGGCGCTTATCATAACCATAGAACACGTTATTCCGGATATCTGTAAGGGATATGAAAGGAGTGATTTTCAGCCGTTTGCTCTTGTAGGTAATGCTACCCTTAAGAAAATCACTTCCTGTAGCATCGAAGTCATTGGACCACTGATAATGGTTGCCAAAATATTTCTGGCTTATGATCGAAGGCTTGTAGCGGCTTTTCCAGTATTCGACTGCCAGGAATTTCATTACATATTTCCCCCCGATCCTGAAATGTCCGTCCAGCATGTATTCACCTCCTGCATGTACATACTGGGTAGAATCAAAGTCATAGCGCAAGGTGAAACCTCCCGATTGTTCGTTGTAAACATCTGCCCCTGGTAGATATCGCTGATGATGTTTAACTCTCCTGAACCGTACGAAGAAATTATAGAACTGGTTAGCCACATCACCTTTCAATCCGAGTTCATTTACAAATTGCCCTGTCTGAAACTGGTCGGTTGTTGAATCCGGATTAATCAGGATGTCATCGAACGCTGCAGCATCCGTGCCTAAAGGCTTGTCTGTAAAGAAGTTTTTATTGGTTATGGATTGCAGTGAATGATACAGCTGCAATTGCTCGTTAAGCCGGAATTGGTTATAGAGATTAAATCCCAGCCTATAGTCCGAACTTTGGGCATTTTCAAGGTTTACATTTACATTCTTATCGAAATAGTCCGATATGGGCGCTCCTTCATCAATGGTCAGTCCGCCGTTTTCATTTACCTTATGATTCATCCTCGAAAGGCTGAACAAACCGAGGTATTTGCCTGTTTTGGATTGGTAATGCGAATGAATGTAATAAGTTGTTGAAGTTACCTGACGGTCACCCCGACCGAGGGTGGCAACCTGTTTATCACAAACGATGCTTCTATAGTGCGCTCCGAAATTCCAGTACGGATTGATGTTCCGTGTATGCTTTACATTTGTCAGGGCTCTCCCTTTCCCTCCGATAACCATGGAAATTGGAGTAAATGGGGATTTTGTATCAAAAAACTGGATATCCTGTTCTTTGATATAGAAGGACGAATACGCATCAAAGCCTGACTGTACACCAATTTCTGTCGGAGGCTCATAAAACACAGGCTTTCGTGCCGTGCCGTAGACACCTAGATCCTGATATTTGTTTGCGTTACTAAGATGTGTGAAATTGTGGATACCGGTTACCAGGGTATCGATTTTTATCAGATTATCCTTATTGTATTTTATATCTCCAAATGTCTGATACAGTGTGGTATAGGCACCATATACCTGTTTGGTAGAGTCGTCAACAATCTTGCTTTGTCCGAATCCCTGGTAACAGACAATGGAGAAAATCAATACTATTTTTATTCGTAATCGCATATTTTGAATGCAATTTTAAGCAATTATTTATTTAAACCCTTTTCAATCCGACTTATTATCTCATTTTCTATTTTATCTGCATCCTTAAGGAAATAAATTTCTATGGGCAAATAAAAGACCGGCAGATTTTTTAAGGGATCAGCCAGCTCTCCAAGGCTCAACAACCTTGCCATATCCTTTTCGGTGGTCAGGATACAGGCATCCGGAACTTTCAATTCATTAAATCCTTTTACAATTTCCCGTATATCAGATGATCTGAAGATGTAGTGATCGGGATATTTTTCATATTTGAGAAGATTAAAATTCTTTTGAACATAATCTTTCAACGGCTTGTCGTTGGCAATCCCTGAAAACAGCAATACATTTTTAAGGTCCCCGGAATAATCCTCAAATACGGCTTTGGGCTTCATATACCTGATCCCTGAAAAATATACAGGCGTATTTTCACTGCAATATTTCCGGATCTTCGTTGTATACATCTTCATTTTTTCCGCTCCGATGGAATCCGGACATTTTGTTACGATCACCATATCAGCCCTTGCAGCATTCTTCCTGCCTTCCCTCAGTCTGCCGGAGGGCAAGACCATGTCGTTAAAAAATGGTTTGTGATAATCTGTCAGCAAAATGTTAATATCCGGCAATACCGACCGGTGCTGAAAGGCATCATCCAGAAGAATGATATCTGTTTCCTCCTTGTGGAACAGAATCTCTGGTATTGCCAGCGCTCTTTCTTCTCCCACGTATACGTCCGAAACCAAACCATATTTCAAATAGAACTGATACGGCTCATCTCCAATCGTTTTTGCGTTATCCTCTTCGTTAGCTTTCCTGAAACCCTTAGTTCTCCTTCCATATCCCCTGCTCAGTGTTGCAATGTTGTATTTGCCGGACAGCAGTCTTATCAGAAATTCAACATGCGGGGTTTTTCCTGTCCCGCCGACCGAAAGATTCCCAACATTGATCAAAAACGTCTCAAATTCAAACGACTTCTTATACTGGATATCATAGAGATGATTTCTGAACCGGGTTACTGCATGATAGAGCAATGAAAAAGGGAATAATAGATATTTTAATAAAAACATTCAATAACGCGTCAGGTGTATTTGTTCCAAAAACTTTACAAATAAAACACAAAGCTAAGCAATTCAGAAATATCTGTCCATTATAAAAATAGGAATTGATGTTTGGCTGATTTCTGTAGGGCTTTGGATGCCTCTTAACTGGTTGTAGGATTAGCGATAGCGGTCCTGCGACCCCATCACCAGAAAGAGCGTCCGCTCGGTCTATCAATTTTATTTTAAATGAATTTTTGCACTAAACCTTAAAATTGCTTTCACAGCCAGACAATCGGTTTTTCTAATTTGAAATAGATCTTCAATATCTGTCCTTTATCGAAATGGAAATTGATGTATGGTGGGTCTTAGGACAGCTGCGCTAAACCTAAAGACCAGGTTTGTCGTGTCTCCAGATAAAAAATAGATGATGATATTGGTGTCTAAAACAAGTTTATTCCCACTCACTTCTCCAACGTTTTTGTAATACCAGAGCATCTTCCTTAAATTTCACAGTACCACAATATTTGTATGCATCTATCCCTTTTCTGGAAGGTCGTTGTGATAGCGTTTTCAGCAACTTATTGATTGACTCTTTTTTTGTGCCTTTTTTGATTACTGTTACCATACTCATAAAATTTACAATAAAAATACATATAATTATTTTAACGAATAGAAATACCCTATTTGTTTTTTAATTCTCCAACCCTAACCGTACTAAATTAAATTTTCGTTTGGCAAATTGCTCTCACAACCAGACAATTAGTTATTTCATTTTGAAATGGATCTTGATTTCTGTCCATTATCGAAATGAAAATGGATGTTTGGATAGTTTCTATTATGCTTTGGATATTTTTAGATCCTTTTGATCTTTGATGCTTCCTGAGGACGCCCATATACGAAGGTTGGGAAACACAACCGTTTCCCACGAACAATCAAGCACACGTCCTTTTTCACCGGAAGACTGGTAGAAGTGGAAGTTAACTAATCAACAAACCAATCCCTTCTGATCTATTTATTTCCATATATTTACATTTCAATCATTAAAAACCACCGATGACAAAGATCAAAGACATCATTCAATGCCTTGAAACGGCGGCCCCCGGGAGCTATCAGATGGAGTACGACAATGCCGGACTTCTTACCGGTGACAGGAGTGCTGAAACCACCAACATCCTGATAACCCTCGATTGCACGGAAGAGGTTGTCGATGAAGCCCTTGAAAAAGGTTGTAACCTCATAATTTCCCATCATCCTGTAATTTTCAAAGGACTAAAGAGGATTACCGGCCGTAACTATATCGAACGGACCATCATCAAAGCTATTAAGCATGACATTGCTATTTATGCTTCTCATACAAATCTTGATGAGATGAAAGACGGTGTAAATGCCATGATCTCGAAAAAGCTCGGCCTTGAAAAGACAGAGATTCTCCTGCCCCGCCATGATACCTTGTCAAAGCTCACTACGTTCATTCCGAAAGAAAACACGGAAGAAGTTCTTGAAAAGATCCATGAAGCAGGTGCCGGTATGATCGGTAACTATGGGCATTGCAGTTTCCGGGTAAACGGTACCGGTGCATTTTTGCCAAACGATCAGGCAAATCCGCATATTGGCACAAAAGGCAAATTAGAAAAGGTAGATGAAGACCGTGTCGAGGTCATCCTGCCAACCTATCTTGAAAAAACCATCCTTTCGGCACTTTTCAAAGCACATCCGTACGAGGAAGTTGCCTATTACCTGCACAGGCTGTCCAATTCAAATCAGGAGGTCGGCGCCGGTATGATCGGCTTTCTTCCTGAGCCGGTACCGGCTGAAAAGTTCCTGTTGCAAATAAAAGAAGCGATGTCAGTAAAAATGATACGGCATACGCGGCTGGTTAAAGACAAAATACACAAAGTTGCCCTTTGCGGAGGATCGGGAAGCTTTCTCCTTTCAACAGCAAAATCAAAGCGTGCCGATATTTTTATAAGCGGCGATTTTAAATATCATGAATTCTTTGACGCTGAAAATGAGATAATTATCGCCGATATAGGGCACTATGAAAGCGAACAATACACAAAAGAATTAATTTATGGGATTTTAAGAGAAAAATTTGCTAATATTGCACTCCATTTATCGGAAGTGATTACAAATCCAATATTTTATACATAATTAATGGAAAGTACTGTTGCACAAAAACTTGATTCCCTAAAAAGACTTCAACAATTAGATTCGAAACTTGATGATATTTTAAAGATCAGAGGCGCACTGCCTGAAGAAGTAAGGGACCTTGAAGATGAGATTGCCGGATATCAAACCCGTATTGACAATTTCGATGAGGAAATAAAAAATCAGGAAGACCAGATCGCCAACAACAAAAATGCGATTTCAGAATCTGAAAAACTCATCAAAAAATATACGGATCAGCAGATGAATGTCCGCAATAACAGGGAATACGATGCACTCACAAAAGAAATTGAGTTGCAAACCCTGGAAATACAGATCTGCGAAAAACGCATCAAAGAGTCTTATGTTGCCATCGAGAATAAAAACAAAGAAATTGAAGCAACAAAAGAACTTCTGGATGAAAGAGATAAAGATCTTGACAGCAAGAAAAAAGAACTTATCATGATCAGTTCAGAAAGCATGGAAGAAGAAAACAAGCTTAAAGCTGATCGCGAAAAAGCCGCTTCCAAAGTTGAAGAACGACTGCTCAAATCTTACAACAAGATCCGTAAAAATGCTCAGAACAAACTCGCAGTGGTGTCTGTAACACGTAATGCCTGTGGCGGTTGTTTTAATATTGTACCTCCTCAGCGTCAGGCTGAAGTACGTGAGCGTAAAAAGATCATCGTTTGTGAGCACTGCGGAAGAATATTCGTCGATGTGGAAGACGTAATTCCGGAAGAGCCAAAAAAGACAAAAAGAGCAAAAAAATAGCCTCAGGCTATGACATGCTTTCTTAAAATATTAATAAAGGTGGCCCCTTGTGTCCACCTTTTTTTGTTTTTTATTAATTCTCCCCTGTCAGGTCAACCGGACAAAATGTTTTCCGGCACAGCCGAACATGCCTACTTTTCCCTTTTCAACCTGAATACTGAACCTGCTGAAGCGCTATACCGGCAAAACGATGACAAACCGGAATACTGGTACCTGAAAAACCTGTCCACAACCATTGATATCCTGGTGAAAGAAGATAAAGGTGCTTATACAAAAGCAAAGTATGTTGAAGACGAATTGCTTGATAAAGTCAATGATCTGGATGATGAGGATCCGATTAAGTTGTTTCTGAAAGCAGAGATCAAGTTGCAATGGGCCATTCTGAAAATCCGGTTCGGCGACCAGTTCGCTGCTTTCTGGAACCTGCGTCAGGCATATATCGCTGCAACTGATAATATCCAAAAATTTCCGGATCATGCTCCCTCACAGAAGACAGTGGGATTGCTGAATGTTGTTTTTGGTAGTGTGCCTGACAGCTATTCATGGTTACTGGGGATATTCGGAATTAACGGAGATGTCAGCGAAGGCATGGAAGCCCTGGAAAAAATATATCGACAAAATGGTCTCTTCTCCTTGGAGAGCGGCATCATCATCGCCATCCTCAAAACCTACCTGCTTGAGCAACAGGATGATTCCGAAAAGATTATGGGCGAAGTCTATGACACACATGAAAAATACCTCATAAATACCCTTGCCTATAGCCTCATTTTAATGAAGAACACCAAAGGGTCGAAAGCCCTGAAGCTGTTGCAGTCCCAGCCAGGTGAAAATTTCAACAAAATCCCGCAATTGCATTATATCTTCGGCGAATTGTTGTTGCAGAAAGGTGCTTATCAGGCAGCAATCAACCGGTACGACCGGTATTTGAAGAGCTATAACGGCGAATACATGGTGAAAGATGCGTATTACAAAACCGGCCTTTGCTATGTACAATCTGATAACATCGACATGGCCCGCACCTTTTTCAAAAAGGCACAGGAGATATCCGACAGTGACAGTGAGGCCGACAAATATGCCCAGGCGGTGATCAGCTCAGGTGTTATTCCAAACAAAGCGCTTACCATGGCCCGATATGCCATTGACGGAGGTTTTTTTGACATCGCAGACTCGGTCCTGAACACCATATCTCTACAGGATATCTCCGACCGGGAGAAAACAGAGTACTATTACAGGAAAGGACGCATGTATCATTGGAAGAAAGATCTTGATAAAGCAATATTTTATTATAAAGAAACCATTGTATCCCAGAAACAACCCGACTGGTATTACGCCCCGAATGCCTGCCTGTTACTGGCAAAGATCAGTTATCTGAATGGAGACACCGAAAATGTAAAACACTACCTGAAGAAGCTAAAGGATTACAAAAAATATCCATATCAAAAAAGCATCGAGCGAAAAGCCAAATATCTTTCCAGGGAATCGGACAAATGAAAACGTTCTTTTAGCGAAAATTCCTTTGCGGTCCTTCTTAGTGTGGTTTGCGCTAAAATGTTCTAGCAAACTCCCTCAAATCGAAGTTCTGTTTCACGCAGAGACCGCCAAGAATGCGCAAAGAAAAACGCAAAGAGGTATGTTATGATAAATTACAATACATGGTGATTGGGTCAGTGTAGGATTACGGGGATCATATACAGCCATAAAAGCAAAAACGCGGCCATCACGGGCGTAGAATGGGCATTATCAGTTTAGAGTGTATGTATTTAGCAAGAGGGGTTTGAACCTTTTTTAGGATGAATTAATATCCAATAGTTAAACAGAAAATCTTCTGCCTTTTAGAATGGGGCGCTTTCTTCCGGATCATTATCAAAATCTGTGGGTGCCGAATGATTGGCTTTACTTTGAAACGTCATCGTCTGGGTAGTATGATCAAATTCGCCTCCGGCAGTGGTCGGGAATCCGCCATAGTTGGCTGAGCCGAAGTCCAGATCGCAGAATTTGGTGTATTTACCGATAAATTTAAGTTTAACTGTATCCAGTGAACCGTTTCTGTGTTTAGCGATGATCACCTCACCTACGCCCTGCAGACTTTGTCCTTCTTCATCAGTGGTGATGCCGTAGTACTCAGGTCTGTAGAGGAACAACACCATATCGGCATCCTGTTCGATTGATCCGGATTCACGTAAGTCGGAAAGCTGAGGCCGCTTATCTCCTCCCCGTACTTCAACGGCACGGCTAAGCTGAGACAACGCGATTATAGGTACATTCAATTCTTTCGCAATATTTTTCAGCGATCTTGAGATGGAAGCAATCTCCTGTTCCCTGTTTCCTGATCCACCGCTTTTCGAAGTATCCCCGGACATAAGCTGCAGGTAGTCGATCACGATCAGTCCGACGTTGTGTTGAGCTACGAGCTTTCTGGCTTTCGCCCTGAGTTCAAGAATGGATAATGCAGGGGTGTCATCAATAAAAATGGGAGCTTCGGACAACCGGGCAGTTTTATGAACCAGTTGTTCCCATTCATAGTCCTCCAGGTTCCC
>JBNKDZ010000233.1:0-5639 GCA_050288525.1 Cyclobacteriaceae bacterium | reverse complement strand
CGCTTCTGATTTGCCCGAATGAACCCGAAGCGAGACGCTTCTAATTGCTCAAACGTTTCTTTTTGTAAAAGCATGATTTCTGTTATAAATAGTTAAGATCGAAATTTCGGCACGAGGACCGTTGCACTTAACCCCGCGCCAGGGGGTTTTGGCATATGGGCATAACAGTTTGGAGTTTGGGTAATTAGCAAGCGTTGAAATGCTCTATCGTTCAGGAGTCAGGGTGAATCCTGAAATCTTATAATCTTAAAAATCCTGTTCAGACAATCCTACTTCCCCTTCAAAACCTCCAATATCTCATTCAGTTTGAGGAGGGATTCGATGGGGGAGATGGTGTTTACGTCTATGCAGTTCAGTATTTCCCGCACTTCTTCCATCTTCGGATCGGCTTCGAAAAGGCTGAGCTGGTAGTTGTTTTTGGGTATTTCCTGCAGCTTTTTGTCTTCTTTTTTGCTGATCTTGTCTTTCTCCAGATGCCGCATGATCTCGTTGGCCCGCAGCAAGATCGGGTTGGGCATGCCGGCCATCTGGGCTACGTGGATACCAAAACTGTGCTCACTGCCGCCTTCCTTGAGCTTGCGAAGAAAGATGATCTTGTCGCCTGCTTCTTTTACCGAAACATTAAAATTCTTGATCCTCGGAAAATCGTTGGTGAGCTGATTCAACTCATGATAATGGGTGGCAAACAATGTTTTGGCTTTAAACTTAGGATGGTTGTGCAAATACTCAACGATCGACCAGGCAATGGAAATACCGTCATACGTACTCGTCCCCCTGCCAATCTCGTCCATCAACACCAGGCTCCGGTCACTTAAGTTATTGAGAATGCTGGCCGTCTCGGTCATCTCTACCATAAAGGTCGATTCGCCCCGTGCGATGTTGTCGGAAGCGCCCACCCGGGTAAAGATCTTGTCGATTATGCCAATGGTAGCCAGGGTGGCAGGTACATACGACCCTACCTGCGCCATCAGGCAAATGAGTGCCGTCTGACGCAAGAGTGCCGATTTACCGGCCATATTCGGACCGGTTATAATCATGATTTGTTGTGTTTCGTTATCGAGGTACACATCGTTGGGCACATAAGCCTCTCCCAACGGGAGTTGATGCTCGATAACCGGATGACGACCTTCCTTGATATCTATGGAGGTCTCATCCGTGACTTTCGGCCGCACATATCCTTTATCTACGGCCAGGTTAGCGAAGGAAAGCAGGCAGTCGATCATGGCCGCAGCACGGGCATTTTGCTGTACCGGGTCGACGAATTCGACAGCGCTTTGTAATAATTTCTGGTAGATCTGTTGCTCGATGACATGGATCTTGTCTTCGGCACTCAGGATCTTTTCTTCATATTGTTTGAGCTCTTCCGTGACGTAGCGTTCGGCATTGACGAGGGTTTGTTTCCGGATCCAGTCATTGGGCACCTTGTCTTTGTGGGCATTGGTGACTTCCAGGTAATAGCCGAATACTTTGTTGTAGGCAATTTTCAGCGAAGGGATACCTGTCCGGCTGATCTCACGCTGCTGGATCTGTATCAGGTAGTCTTTACCGGAAAAAGCAATCTTCCTCAGCTCATCCAGCTCCTCGTCGACACCATCATTAATAAAGTTTCCGTGATTGGTCAGGGCAGGGGCATCTTCTTTGAGCTCTTCTTCGATTTTGTTTATAAGGAATTCGCAGGGATTGATCTGTCCGGCCAGCAGTTTCAGGGAATTTTCACCTCTTTTTTCCAGTACCTTCTTAACAGGCACCACATGCGAGAGCGACTTTTTCAACTGTATCATCTCCCTGGGGCTGATCCTGCCAACAGCCACCTTTCCGATCAGGCGTTCAAGATCCCCGACATGTTTGAGCTCTTCACAAAGCTGATCCCGGAATTCGCCATCCAGGTAAAAGGATTCAACAGCCGACAGACGGTCCTCGATTTTATTTTTATCCTTCAGAGGCATCAACACCCACTTTTTCAACAGCCGGGCACCCATCGGGGTAACAGTCTGATCCAGGATCTCGATCAGGGGGACTCCTCCTTCCTGTTGCGGGTATATCAGTTCGAGGTTTCGTATCGTAAACCGGTCGAGCCACACATACTGGTCTTCTTCGATGCGGGATATGGAGGTGATATGTTTTATTTCCTTATGTTCGGTATCTTCCAGGTAGAACAGCACAGCGCCGGCAGCGATTATGCCTGCAGTAAGGTTTTCGATGCCAAAGCCTTTCAGCGAGGTCGTCCGGAAGTGGCCGGTAAGCTTTTCGTAGGCATAGTCATACTGGTACACCCAGTCTTCCAGGCAATACGAGTTGAACTGCTCGGAAAAGAGATCGCGAAAGGAATTTCTGTGTGTTTTACTGAATATTATTTCCGAAGGATTGAAATTCTGTATCAGGTTATCGATGTAGCTGTCGGTGCCTGTTGATAGGTAAAATTCCCCTGTCGAGACATCCAGAAACGCCACACCTGACTCTTTTCCGTTCAGGTGTACGGAGGCCAGGTAGTTGTTCGAACGTTTTTCAAGCACATTGTCGTTGAAGGATAGTCCGGGAGTTACCAGTTCGGTAACCCCACGTTTGACGATACCCTTGACCATTTTCGGGTCTTCAAGCTGATCGCAGATGGCTACCCTGTTACCTGCGCGTACCAGTTTGGGGAGGTAGGTGTCGAGGGCATGATGGGGGAAACCGGCCAGTTCGATATGAGAAGCGGCACCGTTGGATCTTTTTGTCAGGACGATGTCCAGTATTTTGCTTGCTTTGACGGCATCTTCACCAAACGTTTCATAAAAATCGCCGACCCGGAAGAGAAGCAGGGCACCCGGATGCTTCGCTTTGATAGCATTGTATTGCTTCATCAGGGGTGTTTCTTTTACGGTCTTCGTTGCGGTCATGAAGATGTATGCTGTGCTAAATTAAAAATTTTGATTATCTGCGAAGATATTTATTCTATTTTTGCCTTGAAAATATAATGACATTTTAATTTTTCGGATCATGAGAAAATTGACCAACGACGAACTGGATCGTCTGGACAATGAGACATTTAAAAAAGCAGCGAAAAACCCGATCGTGATTGTGCTGGACAATATCCGAAGCATGCACAATGTCGGTTCAACATTCCGTACGGCAGATGCCTTTCTGATTGAAAAGATCCTGTTGTGTGGCATCACCGCTTGTCCGCCGCACAGAGAGATCCACAAAACAGCCCTGGGAGCCACCGACAGTGTTGACTGGAGCTATCATGAATCTACCAGTGAGGCAGTTGAGGAATTACGGAAAGAAGGTTATACGATCATAAGCATTGAGCAGGCAGAGAAGAGTATTTCGCTGGAGAAATACCAACCGGCGGCAAACAAAAAAATGGCGCTGATCTTCGGGAACGAGATCAAGGGTGTGCAACAGGAGATTGTAAGTCTGTCGGATGAAGTAATTGAAATACCGCAATTCGGAACCAAACATTCGATCAATGTTTCTGTGTCAATTGGTATCGTTATTTGGGATATTTTATGTAAATTGAACGTTTGAAACGTGTATTTTTTCAAATAAATATACCGATCTATGAGGAATTACATCAAGGAAGATGATCCGTTTGTTGTTCCGACCAATGACATGAAGGTTATTGAGGAGCATTTCGGAAACGCCAGCAATCTGTATGATAAATGCAGTATCGCCCATATGGAGGTGCCTCCCAGGTGGACGGAGCCCGTTCAGATACCAGAGTTTGATGAGTTTACGCTGATGGTAAAAGGCCAGAAGCTGATAGAAGTAGACGGCGAAAGCATCATTTTGTCTGAAGGGCAATCACTTCTGGTTAAAAAAGGGAGTAAAGTACGCTATTCGAATCCATTCGATTCTCCTGCTGAGTACTGGTCGATATGTTTACCACCTTTTTCACTGGATACGGTTCACAGGCAGGGGTAAGAGTGGAAAGTTGAAAGTTGGAGAAGGATTTTACGAATTAAGGGATCAAATTAATTTTTAGTGATACCAACCTGACAGTGTCCAAAGACCTGTCAGCGTTACTTTTGAAGCCACTAAACATTTCTTAGCACTCCAATTTTGTGAGCAGAATTTTCAGAATTACAGAATTTTAATTTGCTGAGACACAAACCAGTATTGTCCGTTTGCTACTATTCCCCAGATTTTCTGATTGATCCAATTTTCATTAATTAAAAATTATAATGATCCTGGAAAAAAAGCAGGTAATACCAGCTCAGATAAAAAAACACAAAGTGCTACGTGAATTGTAAATATCCTGACCGTTTTTTAACGACTTGCCACCAGGGCATCATCTTTCAGGACCGGCACAACCTCGGAAGAATCAAGTGTAACTGTAAATTCGAAATCGGCATCTGATACCAGGTGTTTTAACCGGTTGCGGTGTGAAGATTTCGAGAGATAGCCTTTCAGGTCGGTCTTCGCGATCTGCCAGAGGTCGATGGCTGCCAGTGTTGAATCACAGACAGTCTCAAACTGTTTGTCTTTAAGTAAAATTTCTGCCAGAGCCCCTGCAAATATGGAATCTTCCAGGTTGAACAGGCTTTTCCATGCGGCGCAGAATATTACAACATTTTTATTTTTTTCCTTCAGCCATTCGGCAACAGCATTAAGGTTTATAAACGAACCGATAACCACCTCTTCGGCATCTCTGGCCTGGTTGATGGTCTGGGTGCCATTGGTGGTAGAAAAGACCACAGTTTTTCCTTTCAGATCTTTTTGTTGGAAGTCGGATGCCGAATTGCCCATATCTGCAAATTCGAGTACCTCACCGTTTCGTTCTGCAGCCAGGAGAAACCCTTTTTCCTTATACTGTTTTGCTTCGTCCAGCCCCGAGACAGGGATGATTTCCCGGATGCCACATTCCAGTCCGGTACATATGGATGTGGTGGCCCTTAGAATATCGACTACCACGGTAATGAAACCACTCTTTGTCAGTTTATGATCGTATAACTCCGGAGAAAAACATACTTCTACCGTATTGCTGAACGTGTTGCTATCCATCATCACAATTTTTGCCCAAATATAAAAAATGAATTCTTAAATACGACATCCATGGTTTTAAATGGATTGTAGCATTTCCCTAAACAAAATGGTTGGAATTTTAATTATAAGAATTATTACTTTAGCAAAAAAAACTCTATGAAGATATATCACAATCCGAGATGCAGCAAGAGCCGCCAGACCCTGGAGTTGATCCGGGAGAAAAAGGTTGACGTTGAAATCATTGAATACCTGAACGACACTCCCTCTGAAAAAGAGCTGAAAGAGCTCATTGCCTTGTTGGGCATCAAACCGGAAGAGCTGGTGCGTAAAAATGAGACAGTTTTTAAGGAACAGTTCAAAGGAAAAACATTTTCAGATGACGAATGGATCAGGATAATGGTTCAAAATCCGAAGCTGATTGAGCGCCCGATCGTGGTCAAGGACGGTAAAGCAGTGCTGGGCAGGCCACCGGAAAAAGTATTGGATATTTTATAAGTCATAAACAGGTAAATTTTTGAGCTGTTTTACATTTAAAAAAGGATGATTTTTTATTTTAAAGCCTTTATATTTATTCTTATACACATGAAAAAAGATTTTCTGATCTATTCTATTAGAGAGGTCGTGCTTATTGTTATCGGAATTTTGATTGCTCTTGGCATAAACAATTATAA
>JBNKDZ010000232.1:0-2679 GCA_050288525.1 Cyclobacteriaceae bacterium | reverse complement strand
AATGATGGATCCGATTCTGATGTCACAGTTATGGATGTGATATTTCGTATCAGAATTTCTTCGCCAATCTCATGAATTACAGCAGTATCAGTAGTGATCTGAATCAACTCCTGATCCATATTTCGTGTATTTTCTGCTTCTAACAAAAGTGAGAATGTATGTTCTCCCTTTGGCAGGAGCACAAAATTCCATCCAGAAGCATCAATATTTAGTTCGTTCATAAAATCATCGTAAGCAATGATTTTCCTGTCCCAGTTTTTTGGAGGTTTGCAATAATGAAATTCCCAATCTTCGAGCACCGGAGCGGCATTTATGATATCGATACTTTTTTCGAGTAGTTCTCTGTCCCTGTTTGGAGAAATGATGAACATCCAGCGTGTATGCCGGCCTGTTTCAATATCCCAGCTGAAATTCCCCAGATCCAGGATCAGGGTATTCAGATTATTAACGATGTATTCCCTTTCGCTGTCTGATTGCTGTTCAATAAAGGATTTTATACGCCCTGCATTTGCTGTAAACCAATCCCATAATGCTTCTGTCTTATACATTCTCTTCAATTTCGATTGCTGTGTAAATTAACGAATAAAAGTTTGATGATTTAAAGAATCCTTATCAATTGAACAGAATCAGGTTATTAGTTTATGGAATAAACAAACCAAAATTCATCCGAACTGTTATTACATATATCATCCCGCATTATTATACTGATTAGTTTTATGTCTAAACATTCAAAAATGAATATTTTAAACCCAAAAGTTGATACATATTTATCAGATGGCTGTGGAAGATGTTCGTTTGGGGGCACTCCTCAATGTAAAGTCCATAGCTGGTCTGAAGAATTAGAAAAACTGCGATCGATTATTCTTGATTGCGGCCTGACAGAAGAATTGAAGTGGGGTGTACCATGCTACACCTACCAAAATCGAAACATTGTGCTGATGAGTGCTTTTAAAAATTATTGTACGATAAGTTTTTTCAAAGGTGTCTTATTAAAAAACACTCATGACATTCTCGATAAACCGGGAGAAAATTCCCAATCAGTGCGTCAGATCCGATTTACTGATTCAGACAACATCACAGAGTTAGACTCTGTATTGAAGGCATACATCAATGAGGCTGTTGAAATCGAAAAATCCAGATTGAAGGTGAATTTTAAGGCAAAAAAAGAACTCGTTCTCCCGACGGAACTGGAACAATCATTCGAAGATTTTCCTTCTTTAAAAACCGCTTTTAAATCATTGACTCCCGGAAGACAGAGGGGATACGTCCTGTATTTTTCTGCGCCAAAACAATCAAAAACCCGAAAGTCGAGGATCGCAAAAAATATGCAGAAAATATTTGATGGCAAAGGCATATCAGGCCGTTGATATGAACCGAATATCAATCGTGGAAAATTTGAAAATTACCTTTATTTATGCATTATCCCCTTCATTTTCAAAAGTGGTATGTTGACCAGATGCTCATCCACAATACTATCGGGAAGGAAGATAAATTTCTTATCGTAGATCTCCTTACCGGCATAGTAGCTCACCCAGTACTGGTTGGTAAGGTGAAATACATCGGGCTGAATATTCTCAACCAGTGCTGTACTATTTGGTTCTATTTTACCCAATGCATGCCTGAGTGTGGAAGTCTTTTGTATTTCTCCATTCTTTTCTCCATACCCGCTCGAGACGACCAACACATTGTCGATTTCAAAAGCGTTATTGTTTAGTATGTACACATACCAGCCTTCTTCGCCGCTGTCATTGGCTTTTTTGACGACAGCCATCTCTACTCCTGATACTTCAGGAAAATTAATATCTTTCTTCATTATTCATCAATAAGTTCAAATCCAAAAACGGCTTGCATATGATGTTTCACCCTGGCCTCTACTTCTTGCTTATCCAGGGTATATCCAAGTTCTTTTTCCATCGAAGTGACTGCTTTATCATCAATACCACAGGGAATTATATGGTTGAAATATCCGAGATTTGCGTTGATGTTGAAAGCAAAACCATGCATGGTCACCCAACGACTGGATTTAACCCCTATGGCACATATTTTCCTTGGATTTTTTTTGTAAACATGATCCAGCCATACTCCGGTTAGCCCTTCGATCCTGCCTGCTTCAATGCTGTAGTCGGCCAGAGTAAGGATGATCGATTCTTCAAGATACCTGAGGTATTTGTGGATGTCGGTAAAGAAATTGTCCAGATCGAAGATCGGGTACCCCACAAGTTGCCCGGGGCCATGATAGGTAATATCTCCTCCTCTGTTGATCTTGTAGTAGGTAGCCTGATGTGCTTCCAGTTGCTCATCATTAAGCAGCAGATGTTTCTCGTCACCGCTTTTACCCAGGGTATACACATGCGGGTGTTCGCAGAAAAGCAGGTAGTTGCTGGTGATTTTCTGCTGGTCTTCAGGGAGCTTGCGATTGGCAATTTTTATATCGACAATACTTTTAAAAACATCCTCCTGATAGTCCCATGCTTCTTTATAATCGATATTCCCAAGATTTCGGAATATCACGTTCTTGTTTATCTTACTATTCATTAATCTCAGACTACATATGATTCCAACATCTTAAACATGTTATGTGGGGTTAATGTTATTTTTCTCAAAGAAGCAGGCACCAGAATCGCCTCTCCTTTTTTAATTTCTATCGTGCCACTTTCGTACCCCATCGTCAGACTGCCT
>JBNKDZ010000231.1:0-3260 GCA_050288525.1 Cyclobacteriaceae bacterium | reverse complement strand
GCCATATTTTTTATATTACTGATAACCAGTTATATATGATTTTTTCGTGTGTGGTTTTCAAAAAAATTGTGTTCGAAAATGATACAATAATGATCTTTATCGAACAGGTAACTTTCAAATAACATTTTCGTATGAAAGAATTTATTTAGAAAACGGGGATCTAATCATGGAATAAATATAATTAGGATATACCTTTGCGGCTTAATTCAAGCGTATGTGGGCGGTATTAGCAGTGTGTTCAGCCTTTTTTCTGGGCACGTATGATATAATGAAGAAAGCATCCCTCAACAACAATGCGGTGATGCCTGTGTTGTTGGTTTCATCTTTGAGTGGTGCAGTACTTTTTACAATCCCGTGGATTTTGAGTAAGACAGGAGTCTTCGGACCGGATGCTTTGTTTTATGTTGTCGAACTCTCATGGCATGAACATCTCCTGGTATTTTCAAAAACAATGCTTGTATTGTCGTCCTGGATACTGGCCTTTTTTGCACTTAAACACCTTCCGATCACCATTGTTGCTCCAATTCGTGCTACTGCACCTTTATGGACCTTGTTTGGTGCACTTATTATATTTTCCGAGAGGCTGTCAACCACTCAATGGATCGGCATCTCCATAACACTGACCTTCTTTTTTCTGTTTTCTTCTGCAGGCAAGCGGGAAGGGATATCCTTTCGAAACAACAAATACATCTGGTTTATTATTGCCGCCACCCTTTTAGGTGCTCTAAGCAATCTTTATGATAAATATATTGTAATGCGAATGGACCGGATGGCCATGCAGACCTATTTCACCTATTACCAGGTTGTGATCCTGACGCCTCTAGTGATGCTGCTTTGGTGGCCACAACGCGCAAAATCCACGCCGTTCCAGTTCAGATGGACTATACCAATGATCGGCATTTTACTGGCAATAGCAGACTTTCTGTATTTCTATGCCATCGACTTTCCGGATTCACTGATTTCTGTAATCCCGGCATTGAGAAGATCAAGTGTCATAGTTGCTTTTGTACTTGGTGCCATCATTTTTAAAGATGTGAACCTAAAGCGGAAAAGTATTTACCTGGTTGGTATCCTAATCGGGATATTTTTATTGCTGATGGATGAAATACCGTGGTGATAAAATGTTGAGTTGCTTGGGAGTTGAGTTATTTGACAGGATAGTTAAAAACTGAGGCATAAAAATGTTTGTCTTCCTATCATAGGGTACCTGGGTTACTCCCAGAATACTCTCCAGTCGAAGTTATCATCTTCAAATTTACATAATACATGAAAAACAGCATCACCCAATGGCCAATCTCCAGAAACAGTCACATCTTCTTCGCCTACAAAAACAAATTGCACGAAATGGACGAAACCTGATTTCAAAAAATTAGCAACCTCTTCTTCCAGTTCTGGTTCTCCTTCCTCAAAGTACGGGAGTCCTCCAATTTTATGCCCGTCATATGGCACCAGCTTGTCACCTTCTATGTGGTCTTTTTGCACAATCTCATCAGCTTCTATTGGGGATACAGCAATTGGATGTTCGGAAAGTTCAGAATCAAATTTTGTCTCTGAACCTCGGTGTGTTTTATTGTGTAGGACCACATCCACTTCAGGGCATTTTATTACTCGGCCTCTATTGTCGCTAAATATAAAATCTGGATCAGAACTTATAAACACAGATATTTCCTGTTCATCCTTCAAAGGGTGTTCCATAGAAAAAAAGTATTTGACATCGGGAGAAGCTGGTTCAATTCCCTCTGGAGCTCTTCCTCCAAGACGATTTCCAGTCTCAGATTCCCCATCACAAATTCGAAATTTTCTACATTCTGCTTTACTTGAGTACATTTGCGGCATTTTGTCTTGCTTCCTTTCTTATTGATAGTGTGACGTGCTCTGGCACGCCAGCTCTTCTTAACGCTTCACAATGTTAGAATATTATTTTATTACCAGTTTTTTTGAAAACATGCTTCCGTCTATTTCAATTTTGATCAAATACATTCCTTTAGCACAGGTTTCAGTATTTAGTGTAAGTACTGGTGATCTTTGAATATCTTTCACTTCCTGTTGGTAAACAACCTCTCCACACATATTGTATAATTTCACCTCTGCACTACCTGACAATCCAGTCATGTTTACATTCAGCAATCCTTTTGTAGGAATGGGGTACACTGAAATATCAGAATTCAGATCATCCTGAGTACCTGTAATTTGATTTTTAAATACTACCATTACAGGTAATGAATAATTATTAGTACCATCTGACTTACACCAAAAATTATAGTAATATTCAACCGAAGGATCGATTATATTAAAGAAATAATTGTTCCTGCCTTTATACAAGATCTGACTACCATCAATATAATCTCCTTCAGCATAATCTATTCCTTTCTCTAACATTGGAATTGATTGCGGATTGTCAGATCGCGATACTATTACTTCTAAATTGTCTGATGACCAGGATAATTTTATATTTGAGGATGATAATTGAACTATATTCACATCCTTTGGGGATTCCAAAGGTTCAGTAACTTCACTTAAACGTATTGGTAAAGAATATTTATTACCATTAATATCTTTCCCCCACAAGTGATAATAATACCTAGTAGAAGGATCCAGTCCCCTATCAATAAATATATTGGCCTTTCCGACATAAATGATTTTATTTTCAAAAGTCACATAATCTCCTGCATTATAATCTCTGCTTGCTGATAGAGCAGTGAGTGAGGTATTTATTAAGGCCCTGGAAATAACAACTTCCTGATCTCCTTCTGTTTCCCATGAAAGCATCATTGCAGATGAACCAGAACTTATTTCAAAATTATATGGAATATTAATTTCATCTGTCTTAAATACAACACGAACAGGATCAGAATAATTATATAAAACCCGGTTCCACAAGTAATAGTAATATGTAGTTGATTCGTCTAAAGAGATATCTGTAAACTCATTTCCATTGCCTACATAAACTACTTTAGTATCCTTATTAATTTCTTCACCAACATAGATCTTTCTCAAATCAAGTGTTAAACCTGATTGGGCAGATTTTGCTCGCGCAATAATCACTTCCTGGCTCCCGGGCCATTCCCAGGTAAGCTTTATTTTTGAAGAAGATAAAGGAACACCTTTTATGTTGTATGGTTCATGTTTTAAATAGTCAAATGATACTTCTTTTGTTACCTCATCATAAAAAATATTTGTTAAATGACCATAGGTATCTTCTCCTGCCCAGGATTTATTGGATGGTAACGTATTATTTGTAAAACCTTTAACATTCTTTT